>NZ_JBHYIK010000016.1:0-28048 GCF_042739735.1 Amycolatopsis sp. NPDC059027
CCTTACGGGCGTCTGACGCCCGTAAGGTGGCCTTAACGGCATCCGGGGAAGGTGCCCAGGATGCGGGTTTCGATGCCGTCGAGGATGGTGTCGAGGCCGAACGCGAGAGCGTGTTCGGGGTCCTGGGCCGCATTGAAGTGCGCACCGACAGCACCGCCGACGCGGGCGGACAGGACGAGGTCGTCGTCGGTCATGACCTGTTCGAGGACCGGGGCGACGACACTCCACCATTCGGCGTCGGACATCCCGGAGTCGGCTTGGGCCCGCGAGGTGCTCCGGTGCGCGCGGGCGGCACTGTCGACGTGGCCGAGCACCAGGGTCAGCGCGGCGTCCATCTCGACGTCGGACAGGCCTATGCCATCGAGTGGACGCAGCTCGGTTTCGTACTTCCGGCTGATGTTCGGCCCGAGGTTCGGGCGGGACGCGCGGATGTCGAGCAGCCACGGATGCCGCTGGTAGAGGGACCAGTTCCGCTCGGCGACGAACTTCATCGCCGCACGCCAGCCGCCGGCGCGGGTCGCGGCCTCGACGTCGTTGCCGTACAGCTCGCCGAGGACCGAGTCGACCATGAGCGTGGTGAGCTCGTCCTTGCCGGGAACGTGCCCGTAGAGCGACATCGCGCCGACACCCAGGTGGTCGGCGACCTTGCGCATCGAGACGGCGTCGAGCCCGTCGGCGTCGGCGATTTCGATACCGGCGGCCACGATCGCCGGCACGGTGAGACCGGAGCGGCCGGGAGCGGGATGGTGCCCCCACAGCAGGTAGATGCCGCGCGTCAGATCCGACACCGAGGAACGTCGGCTCACCCGCGATCTCCTTCCCGACCCGGCGGACCATCGCCTTGTCACTGCCGTACACCGTACCGTACAGTTCTGTGGTACGCCGTACGGTACGGCGTACCACAACGTCCGCCGAGGGGACTCACGAATGGCCCACGAGATGACCGTGCCGCTGCTGCCCTGCCGGTCCATCGACGAGATCGCCGAGTTCTACGAAATGCTCGGTTTCACCCAGACCTACTACCAGGCCCGCCCCTACACGTGCGTGTCGCTGAAGCGCGAGGACATTCAACTGCAGTTCTTCGGCATGCCCGGTTTCAACCCCGAAGACTCCTACGGAAGCTGCCTGGTGATCGTGCCCGACACCGGCGAGCTGTTCCGCGCCTTCGCCGACGGGATGCGCGCGGTCCACGGCAAGCTGCTCGTCTCCGGGATTCCGCGGATGACCAGGCCACGCAAGCGAAAGAACGCCGGGAACCTGTCCGGATTCACCGTCGTCGATCCCGGTGGGAACTGGATCAGGATCTTCGCCGCCAAGGCGGACCCCACCGACGAGGCCCCGGGGAAGCTCGCCGCGTCCCTGCGCAGCGCCGTGGTCATGGGCGACTCCAAAGGCTCCGACGAGCAGGCCGCCCTGATCCTGGACAACGGTCTCCGCCGCCACCAGGAGACCGCGACGCCGGTCGATCTGCTCGAAGCGCTGGCCTACCGCACCGAACTCGCCGTGCGCACCGGCGACCCGGCCGCCGCCCGCGATTTTCTCACCCGGGCGGCCGAAGTCCCCCTCACCGACGCCGAGCGGTCCGCCGTCGCCATCACGCTCGCGAGCCTTCACGACCTCGCGGCCACGCTGCCCTGACATCCGTCGCGGCGGCCGCGCAACGGCGCCACCACACTGGGCCGCGCGGACGTCGAGGCGACACGGAACCTGATCGAACGGTTCCTCGCCGGGGGACGGCAGCGGCGTCCGCTGCCGACTCACGAGGCGGCGGATACGGTGAGCGGGTGACGATCACCGGGTTCTTCTCCTCCTTCGAGTCGGGTGATCCGCAGCCAGTGGACCCGGCCCTGCGCGTCGGCGCCGGGCCGCAACACTCCCCGACCGCGAAGACCGGCGTCGGCTACACCGGCTTTCGCGCACTCCGCTACTCCGGCACCACCTGGGCGACACTGTTCGATCTCGACGTCGAGATCACCGAGCACAGTGAACTGTCCTATGTGGTCTTCCCGGAGCCGGACGACGGCCCGGGTTACCGCAGTACCTACGTCGCGCTCGACGTCGAGTTCGAGGACGGCTCCACGGCCGGGTTCTCGGCCACCGAGCAGGGCGAGGAAAAAACGCTCTACGTCGGTCAGTGGAATCTCGTCCGCCATCGCCTCGGCGCCTTCACGGGACGTCGTGCCCGCCGGATCACACTGATGACCGCGCCGCCGCCGGGGGAAGACGAGCCGTGCGGCTGGCTCGACGACGTCCGCATCGCCGAGCGCGTGATCGAGCCGCGTGAGCAGGTCGAGCACGTCCGCACGACCCGCGGCACGCACTCCAGCGGCGAGTTCTCGCGGGGCAACACCTTCCCTGCGACGGCGGTGCCGCACGGATTCAACTTCTGGACCCCGGTCACCGACGCCGGCGCCACGAACTGGATCTACTCCTACCACCGGCACAACACGTCCGAGAACCGCCCGGCGCTGCAGGCCTTCGCGCTCAGCCACCAGCCGAGCCCGTGGATGGGCGACCGCCATACCTTCCAGGTCATGCCGGGAATCGGCGCGGTCGAACCCCGCCGGGCGCGGCGCGCGCTCACGTTCTCCCACGACGAGGAGATCGACCGGCCTCATCACTACGGCGTCCGGTTCGACAACGGCGTCACCGCCGACCTCGCCCCCACCGAGCACGCCGCGATCCTCCGCTTCACCTTTCCCGGCGAGCATGGCTGGCTGCTGTTCGACAACGCCCGCAACCGCGGCGGCCTCCGCCTGCACCCGGCGACCGGCGTCGTCACCGGGCACACGTGGGTGCGCAGCAGGCTCTCGACCGGCGCGCGCCGCATGTTCGTCTACGCCGAGACCGACGTCCCCGTCCGCCACGGCGGCAAGATCCGCCGCCCGCCCTGGCGGACCGTCACCGGCTATCTGGAGTTCGACGCGCCCGCGGTGACGCTGCGGATAGCGACCTCGCTGATCAGTCTCAAGCAGGCCAAGCGCAATCTCGCGTTGGAAATCCCCGCCGGGACGACGTTCGAGCACGTCCGTGACCAGGCCCGCGCGCAGTGGCAGGAGTTGCTCGGCCGCGTCGAGATCGAAGGCGCTACCGAAGATCAGCTCACGACGTTCTACTCGAACCTCTACCGCCTGTTCCTCTATCCGAACATCGCGCACGAGAACACTCCGAACGGGATCCGCCACGCCAGCCCGGTCATCCGCCGCCTGCTGCCCAGCACCCGGACCCGCACCGGCGCGAAGATCGTCGACGGCGAAATGTACGTCAACAACGGCTTCTGGGACACCTACCGCACCACCTGGCCCGCCTACGCCCTGCTCACGCCCCGCCACTGCGGCCGGATGATCGACGGGTTCGTCCAGCAGTACCGCGAAGGCGGCTGGATCTCCCGGTGGTCCTCCCCCGGCTACGCCAACCTCATGACCGGCACCAGCTCCGACGTCGCCTTCGCCGACGCCTACCTCAAGGGCGTCCGCGGCTTCGACGTCGAAACCGCCTACGACGCGGCCGTGAAGAACGCCACGGTCACCCCGCCGGCCCAGGCAGTCGGCCGCAAGGGACTCGATCGCTCGATTTTCCTCGGCTACACGCCCACGTCCGTCCACGAAGGACTGTCATGGGCGCTCGAAGGCTGCGTCAACGACTTCGGCCTCGCCAACCTCTCCGACGCCCTCGCCCGCGAAAGCGAAGGACACCGCGCTCGCGTGTACGCCGACAACGCGGCCTACTTCCGCCAGCGCGCCCAGCAGTACGTCAACCACTTCGACCCGGAGATCGGCTTCTTCCAGGGACGCAACCGCGACGGCACCCGCCACTTCCCCGCCCACGGCTACGACCCCGAGGCCTGGGGTGGCGACTTCACCGAAACCAACTCCTGGAACACCGCCTTCTCGGTACCCCACGACGGCCCCGGCCTCGCCGCGCTCCACGGTGGACACGCCGCGCTCGAAGCCAAGCTCGACACCTTCTTCGCCACGCCCGAGACCGGCCGCAAACCCGGCTCGTACGGCGGGATCATCCACGAGATGACCGAGGCCCGCGACGTCCGCATGGGCCAGTACGGCCACTCCAACCAGCCGTCCCACCACATCCCGTACGTCTACAACCTCGCCGGGGCGCCCGCGAAAACCCAGCGCGTCGTCCGCGAGATCCTCCGGCGGCTCTACCTCGGCAGCGACCTCGGCCAGGGCTACTGCGGGGACGAAGACAACGGCGAGATGTCCGCGTGGTACGTCTTCAGCGCACTCGGCTTCTACCCGCTCGCGGTCGGCAGCCCGCGCTACGCCCTCGGCGCCCCCCTGTTCCGCACCGTCACCATCCACCTCGAAAACGGGAAGGACCTCGTCATCCGCGCCCCCGGCAACACCGCGGACACCTGCTACGTCAGCGGCCTCACCCTCGACGGCGAACCCTGCGACACCACCACCGTCGCCCACGCCGCCCTCACCCGCGGCGCCGTCCTCGAGTTCGACCTCACCACCTCTCCCACCGGCTGGGGACGGCCACCCGCACCCCCTGCCACTCCTGCCCCGCTGACCGACCTCACCGGCACCGCCCGCTCCGCACACGGCGACACCACGCCATTGTTCGACAACACCTCCCGCACCGAGACGACCTTCCGCACCGCCACCCCGACTATCGCATTCACCCCCGACAATCCCGGACACGAACTCGTCATGTACACGCTCACCTCCGGTGTCGGCGCGGGAGATCCCCGTGCCTGGGTCCTCGAAGGCTCACCGGACGGCGACCACTGGACCACTCTCGACGAACGTCGCGACGAACTGTTCCGCTGGCGCCGCCAGACCCGGCCGTTCGTCCTCGGCACCCCCGCCACACACCCGCACTACCGGCTGCGCGTCACCGCCGCGACCCGGCGTCATGTCAGCCTCGCCCAGTGGGAGCTTCTCGCCCGATGATCAGAAATCTCCACGACCGAATCACCGCGTCCGACCCCGGCCTGGTCCGTCTCCGCGTCGGCCTGTCCGCCGTGCTGGGCATCGTCATCGCGATCCTCGCCCTGCTGCCGGTCCACCTGCCGCTGACGATCATGCTCGTCGGTGCCATCTCCGCGATGACGACCGCGTTCACCGTCAACGACACCACCCCCGGAGCCCAGGCCGTCACCCTTGGACTGGCCTGGGTCACCGGCGCCGCCACCGTCACCATCGCCAGCCTCGGCGCGACCCTGCCGCCGCTCAACAGCGTCCTCATCGTCGTGCTGATCTTCTTCGCCGTCTACGCCCAGCGCTTCGGGCCCCGCGGCATCGCGCTCGGCTCGGTCGGCTTCTTCCTGTTCTTCTTCGCGATGTTCCTGCAGACCCACATCAAGCAGGTCCCCGAAGTCCTGCTCGCGCTCACCGTGGGCATCGCCGCCAACGCCCTGGTCCGGTTCGTCATCCTGCGCCGCAACGCCGACGCCGAACTCCTCCGCGTCCGCCGCGCCTTCCGCGCCCGGCTCGCCACCGTCATCCGCGGCTGCGAGGCCTATCTCGCTGTCGACGGCAGCGACCGCACCAGGAAGCAACTGCGCACCGCCTACAACCGCCTGCACGAATGCGTCCTGCTCATCGAGGACTCCGCACCCGACGTCGTCGGCGAAGAGGTCGCCGGCCGGCTGCGCCGGCGCGCCATCGAAGTCGAACTCGCCGTCCAGTGGCTCGTCATCACCGTCCAGCGCACCTGCAGCAAGGACCTCGCCGAGGAAACCCGCGACGACCTCATCGCCCGCCTGGCCCGGTTCCGCGCGCTGATGGAACGCGACCCTCGCGAACTCCCGCTGATCAGCCAGACCGGCGAGTACAGCCGCATGCTCGTCGAAGGCAGCCGCATCGACGAACGCGCCAAACCCGGTGACGGCGTCCGCCGCGCCATCGCCGAACTCGCCCTCGCCGACGACCGCGCCCAGCGCGCCGCCGAGCGAGAAGCCACTTTGGACAGTCCGTACGACCCTGACGAAGCCGAGGAACCCACCCCGGCCTTCGCCTACGACAACCGCACCCGCAGCGCCATCCAGGCCGTCATCGGCGGCGGGCTCGCCGTGCTCGGCGGCGAACTCGTCTCCCACCAACGCTGGTACTGGGCCGTGCTCACCGTGTTCGTGGTGTTCATCGGCACCTCGTCGTCCGGCGCCACCTTCGTCAAGGGCGCCCGGCGTGTCGGCGGCACCCTCATCGGCATCTTCGGCGGCATGCTGCTCGCCCTGCTCGTCGGCGGCAACCTCCCCGCCACCCTCACGCTGATCCTGGTGTGCGTGTTCGGCATGGTCTACACCTCCCGCGTGTCCCAGGTGGTGATGTCCTTCTTCATCACCTGCATGCTCGGCCTGCTCTACAGCCTGCTCGGCACGTTCAGCCTCGAAGTGCTGTGGATCCGCGTCGCCGAAACCGCCGTCGGCGCGACCGCGGGCATCCTCGCCGCGCTCGTCATCCTCCCGGTCCGCACCCGCTCGGTCATGCTCGACGACATCGGCACCGTCCTCGACGACCTCCACGAGTTCCTCGAAAAGACCGAGAAACTGTTGTCGGGCGAGGAGAACGTCAACATCGTCGAACTGTCCCGCGACATCGACCGCGACGTCGACACCCTGCGCACCACGGTCGAACCGCTCACCCACCCCGTCAACCTGCACAGCGCCCGCCGCGACTACGGCTGGCACGTCCTCACCACGGCCGAGACCATCGCCTTCCGCGCCCGCCACGTCGCCGCGCGCGCCGAGCCCGGCCAGCTCACGGGCCCCGTCGCCGACCGGCTGAAACTGTTCACCGGACGCCTGCTCGCCAACATCGACAAGATCCACGAAGCCGTCGGCGAACCGGGAAAGACGGTCCACCCCCTCATCCGCGACGACGGCACCCCGGTGGCCGACCGGATCGACCACGCCGAGACCCGCGCCGTGCTCTCCAGCCTCAGCCACCTCGACGAAGGACTGATCGCCCTCGGCCGGGCCTTCGGCGTCGAGGCCAAGAACCCGTGAGCTCCGCCCTCAAGAGCGTCCGAACAGCGTGACCACGCTGTTCGGCGCCTCCTGGCCGAAGAAGGTCTCGAGATTGTGCGCCGATTGGGCGGCGACCTCGCGGCTGCGCGGGAAAAGCCGCTTCTCATAGGCGGCGAGCGCAGACTCGACGTCAGGCTGCCCGGCCAGCTCGCGCGCCAGGTCGGCGCCGTCGTACATGGCGAGGTTGGCGCCTTCGCCGGCGAAGGGCGACATCAAGTGCGCGGCGTCGCCGACGAGCGTCACGCCCGGCACCCGGTCCCAGCTGATCCCGACAGGGAGCGCGTGGATCGGCCGGAGCCACGGCTCCGCGTCGCTGCCTGTCACGAACGCGGTGAGCAGCGGCGACCAGCCATCGAACTCGTGGACGAGGCGGCGGAGACCGGCGGCCGGGTCACCGAAGTCGATCGACCGCATCCACTCCTCGGGTTTGTTCAGTGCTACGTAACCGCGCACACCGCCGTCCGCGTCGCGGTGGGCGATGATGCCCTGGCCCGGTGCGACCGCCATCAGTGTGCCGCTGCCGATCGCGGCCACGCTGGCCTGGTGGTCCTGGCCGCCCGAGGCGAGGGCGATCTCGACGAAGCAGGTGCCGCTGTAGCGCGGCTCGGCCTGGGTGAGCAGCGGCCGGACCTTCGACCAGGCGCCGTCCGCGCCGACGACGACGTCGGCGTGGACGGTGGAACCCGCCGTGAAGGTGAGGTCGAAGCCGCCCGTCGGGTGGTGCCGGAGCGCGGTGAGCTTGTGGCCCCAGTGGATGGTCCCGGGGGCGAGCGAGTCGATGAGCAGGCGGCGGAGTTCGCCGCGATCCACCTCGGGGCGGGCCGAACGGGGGTCCGCGGGCCGGTCGAGCAGGATCGTGCCGTGGCGGTCGACGACGCGCTTGGCGTCCTCGCCTGGCCGGACCAGGGCGCGGAACTCGTCGTACAAGCCCGCCGCGTGGAGCGCGACCTGCCCGGTTTCTTCGTGGATGTCGAGCAGGCCGCCCTGGGTGCGCGCCGTCGCCGACGCCTCACCCTCGTAGATCGTTGCGGCGACGCCGTGGGCTTGGAGGACCCGTGCGAGCGTCAGCCCGCCCAGTCCCGCTCCGACGATGGTGACGGTCTTCTGCATGGTGCGCTCCTCGGTTGCGGTCGACACCGGGAGCGGGCGGGACGCCCGATCTCGGCACGGAGACGCTCACCGATAGGAACCATCCTGCATCGATGTGTGCGCGATGTCCGGCGAGCAACGCCGCGGGACATCGTTTTTCGCGACACCACGAATCTTACCTGGCTTCGGATTCCACGGCGACCGCTACCAGGGATAGGTGGCCTGGAGAGTGGCTGAGACGGGGGTGAGGTCGGCGGTGAGGTGGTCGAGTTCGGCAGGGCTCAGCGCGTTGTACGGCGCCTCCGCGAGCCGGTCGGTCATTGCCTCGACTCGTTCCTTCGTGGCGCGGCCGGCAGGGGTGAGCCAGCCGTCGGTCCCGACGAGACCGCGGGCACGCATGCCGTCGATGACCGCGGTCAGCTGCGCGGCGGGGAGATGATGGACCCGGCCGAACTCCTGCGCAGGCATGTCGACGGACAGGGCGTGGAGTACGTGGGCCTCCGTCCCGCCAACGCCCTCGGCCACCAACGCGACGGTGTGGCCGTCGCCGCGATGCTCGCGGAGCAGAGTGGCCGCGTGCCACAGCCGGGCCATCGGCTCCTGCGGTACCGGGAGCGCGCGAAGCGCGGCATAGAGCGCGCGACCCTCCACCGGTGCACTGGTCGCCGCTCGCAGCAGGAGATCGGCGGCGCGCGCGATGGCGGGGCCGTCGGCGAGGTCACCGAGGATCCGCCGCATCGCCGCGACGCAGCCTCGCTCACGAGCGGCCAGTGCCGCTTCGGGTGTGGTCAGGTTCCAGACGTGGGGGATGTGGCGTGCTACTTCGCCGGGGGCGAAGTTGTAGAAGACGGCGTGGATGACTTCGGCGGGCGTGGAGCGGCCGAGGGGTGCGGCTCGTCCGGCGAAGTAGGCGTCCCACTGGTTGCGCAGGCCCAGCGCCATCAGGTCGTCGTCGGAGCCCTCGGCGAGGTAGGGCACCAGACCGATCGGCTCGATCAGGTCGTACATGCGGCGGGCGACGGGTTCCGGGTGCGACATCTCGTCTCCTGTGCTCGTGGCGGCGCCCTCGTGGCGGCCGCTCACCCACTCCACGAACGGCTCACCCAGGATCCGACACCAAGAGCTTTGCCAATCTGGTCGGGCGCCCGTCGACCACGCCGGAGTCAGGCCGCAGCGGGAGTGACACTCGCCGAGACCTCGGCGAGCAGGCGTCCGATGTTCTCGTTCCAGCGTGAGCACAGGACGAGGTCACGGGCTGGGTCGACCCACAACAGATGCCTGCCCCCGTTCCCCCGGGCACCGCGCCCGGTCCGCGGCGCCATCGGCCAGGGCTTGCGCTCGTCGTTCAACCACCACAGGTAGCCGTACTCGGGTTTGACCTCGCACGGCGACCACGAACGCCGGATCCACTCAGCACTGATCAGCTGCCGCTCGCCGGCCCTGCCGCCGTCGAGATACAGCTGGCCGAGCAGTGCGAAATCGGCGGCGGAAACGAACAGGCCGCCGCCCCAGTGCGCGCCGCCGCTCACCACCGCGACCGAGGTGCCATTCACGTCGACGAACGAATTGCGATAGCCGTGCCAGGACCAGGTCGATGACGCGCCGAGCGGGCTCATCACGGTGTCTCGCAATACGTCTTCGAGCGAACGCCCCAGCAGCACGGTGAGAGCGTAGGTGAGCAGGTTCATCCGGACGTCGTTGTAGGCCCAGCCCTCCCCTGGCGGAGTCCCATGGACCTCGGTGCCCTCACGGAAGCTCTGCAAGTCAGCCGAAGTCGGCTTGGTCCAGAGCGTGCCCTCCCACTGGCTCGTCTGCTGGAGCAAGTGTTCCCAGGTGATGTCCCGTGCCGCGCCCTCGGCGAACTCGGGCAGGCCGAGGACGTCGTGTACCGCCTGATGAGGTACCAGCAGTTCGGCATCGTATGCGGCTCCGGCCACCACGGACGCGACACTCTTCGTGGCGCTGAACGCCATTTCGGGCCCCGAAGGGTCACCCCAGGTGGCAACCTCTCTGCCACCGAAACGGACCACGCCGCTACCACCGGCCGCGTCGAGCAACGGCCCGATGACCTCGGTGTGACTGGCGTCGGCTACCTGAGTCGCCAGATAGCTTTCCATGTCGCGCGCGGCTTCGGTCCAGGTGCACGTGGTGGTCTCGATCGCCCGGCTCAGCCTGGCCTGATCCAGAACAGCCCCAGAAGCGCTCGTGATGATGTCCGGCCCCGCCACCACCGACCCCCTATCCGACCCTCGCCCGCTCGCGCATCCGGCGGCGAGCCACCACGAGCACGAGCACCACTTCCACCGCGGTCACGACCACACCGAGGAGCACCGCCGTGGTGTTGCCCGACTGCGTCCGCTCGATCATCTGCTGGTAGTCGAAGACGTCCGTGTCACCCCTGCCCGAGGAGACCTGGCAGACGTCGCCGGGGCTCATCACCCGGCCCTCGCAACTGGGCGAAGCGCCGCTGTCCACGAGGCTCGTGACCAGCAGGAACGGCCCCAGCAACACGGCCAGCCCGAACAGCACCACCGCGACCACGAGCACCAGGGCGTTGTCCCGGACCCGCTTGAGCACCTCCGCGCCGCTCCCCGGTCTCAGACCACGCACCAGCAGGTCCCGGTTCCGATCGACGTACGCGGTCGCCGCACCGTCCACTGTGGAGCCGGACGGGATCTCGAACACGAGCCAGGTGTCGGGCGGGCACCGCACCACGACCGGCGCCCCCGGCCGGACCGCCCGCAGCATGGGCGCGGCCTTAGCCGCGGGCGCGTCCGGCAACGCGCCGTCCAGATGACGTTGCAGATGCGCACGGGCCTGCTCCTGCGTGGGGAACGCCTCGAAGTACGGGATCACTTCCAGACCGTCTTCACGACGGCTGCTGGTGTAGACCCACATCCAGCCCCACGCCGACTCCTGTCCCGCCATCCGCGCCCCGATTCAGTTGTGGACACCCTGTTCGCGGCGAGACGCTAATGACGGCCGATGAAATCGCGATGAAACCGTCCACCGTCGCGACGTGATCGGTAAACGCGGCACGCTCTGCCGGATGCCCACGGATCTACCCTGGCAACACGCGAGCCGTCATCTTAGCCCTGCATCCGCTCGTATTCACTCGCGTACCGCGCGAGCCGGTGAGCCGTCTCAGCCTCGCTGAGCGCCCCCTGCTCCAAGCTTGAGGAGACCTCGTAGAAGGCTTCCACCGCAGGCCGATGGTCGATGAACAAGGCAGCCACGTACACATCGATGTAGGTAAGCGCCGGATGATCGTCGTAGTCCATCAGCCGGAACGGGGTCGGGAACGCTCGGAATCGCGGCAAGGACTCGGGCACGAGCCTGACGGTGCAGCACGGCAGGTTCATCGCCAGCGTCAGGTACTGCACCTGCTCGTGCATCACCGCCGGACCGCCGACCCCTTCCCGGATCGCACGCTCATGCACGTAGAAGGTGCAGTGCGGCGGGTTCCGTTTCTCGAGCAGGTTCTGCCGGTCCATCCGTGCGCCGACCAGCCGGTCGATCCGGTCCGTCGCGACTGCCTGGCCCGCCTCGAAAACCGCACGTGCGTAGCTTTCGGTCTGCAGAAGACCGGGGATGGTCATCGGCTCGTAGTTGATGATCGCCTGGGCCAGGTTCTCCTGGATGATCAGCGACTTCAGCGGGTCGACCAGGCTGTCGAAGTACGGCCGCACCCAGTACAGATCGCCGTTCGGCACCGCCGTCAGGTCGATGATGCGCTCGCGTTCGGCTCTCGGCGCGCCGCAGATGGCCAGATACACGGCCGCGTCGGTGGACGAGATCGCCCGGCGGCCGTTCTCGTAGAAGGAGAGACTCGACAACGGCAGGCCCGTCTGTCGCGAAAGCTCCCGGCAGGTCAGCTCGTTGGACTCGCGCCAGGTCCTCAGTTCGAACCCGACTTCCCGGTACCGCGCAGTGGATGGATCGCTCATGGAAGGGACGCTAGAGCGGCTCCGCCACGCCGGGCGCCAAGCCACGCGCGGATTCACCGCAAGGGAGTGCGGTGTCTCCGGCCCGGAACACGGCGGACTCGTGAGCGCCAAGGGGGTGAGCGCTCACGAGTCCGGAGTCACACGCTGTTACGGGCAGTTCTTCCAGGCGAAGTGGTAGATGGTCTTGATGCTGCCGTCCGTCGAGTCCATCGTCAGGAAGCTCGTCGTCTTGTTCGGATCGGAGCTTCCGGCATTCACCCGCAACTCCGTGTTGATGTTGAGGTTCCGCTCCTCACCACACGGCTTGAAGACGATCGCGCCGACATCCGTCGAATCCCGGAACTGCCAGTCGTCCTCGAAGAATCCCTTGATCGGATGATTCACGTATGCCGTCGGCGAGTTGCCCTGGAAATAGTAGTTCGCTCGTTCGAGCCCGGACGCACCGGATTCGAGATGCGCGAAACCACGGTAATCCGCCGCGGCGATTCCATAGGTGAATCCCTGCGGCACGTGGACACGTAGGTTGATCTGACAATTCTTGCGGAAGTCCGTTGGCGACGAACCGACACCGACCTGGGCCGTGTATTCGCTGTAGGTCACCGTGAACGCCGTGTTGTCGCTCGCCACCGCGACCGCGGCCGAGTTGGGCGGGCAGCCGCTACCGTTCACGGTCGCGACGTCGATGATAATCCTGTCCGGCGGAGGATTCGTCGGCCACGAATGCGGCGTCGGCGAAGCGACCGATGAAAGCGCTAAAAGGGCAGCGGCCATCGTAGTAAGCATGGGGTTCCTTCCCCTTACTTCCGATGTGGGCGGGGGTGTCGACAGGGTAGCGCAACCGCTACCTTCCGAGGCCCACTGAATGGAGCAACGTAATTACTTAGCTACACGCAGCAAAGTTTTTACCGTATCCTTAACAAAGCCACTGTGGACATTGACCGTTCAACAAAAAATGCGCGAAAAACCCACAGTGACGAACCAATGCACCGAACTGGTCTGGACAGCCCGGCACGAATACAACCCGGCAAACAAGGCAATTGGGGTATCCCATTCACCGCGACGACGTCGCAACGGCCGCCAGGCCAGGCAGCACTCGTCCGCGAACGCACTGGGGCGCGTGGCCACCGGAGACCGGGCACACACGCGTCCCAGCGCCGCTCACTGCTCCGGGCAGGTCTTCCAGGCGAAGTGGTAGATGGTCTTGATGCTGCCGTCGGTCGAGTCCATCGTCACGAAGCTCGTCGTCTTCTTCGGATCCGACGTACCGGCATTCGCCCGCAGCTCCGTGTTGATGTTGAGATTCCGCTCCTCACCACACGGCTTATAGATGATCGCACCGATATCCGTTTGGTCGGTGAACTGCCAGTCGTCCTCCAAGAACCCCTTGAGAGGATGGTCGATAAAGGCAGTCGGCGAGTTGCCCTGGAAATAGTAGTTCGCTCTTTCCAGCCCGGTCGCGCCCGCTTCGAGATGGGCGAAACCACGGTAGTCGGCCTGCGTGATCCCATAGGTGAAGCCCTGTGGAACGTGCACCCTCAGGCTGATCTGACAATTCTTGCGGAAGTCCGTCGGTGACGCCCCAACGCCGACCTTGGCGGTATAGATACTGTAGGTCACGGTGAACGCCGTATTATCCGGCGCCACCGAAACCGCGGCCGACTTGGGCGGGCAACCGGTACCGTTCACAGTAGCGACATCGATGATAATCTTGTCCGGTGGCGGATTCGTCGGCCATGTATGCGGAGCAGCGACCGACGAAATTGCTAAAAGGGCAGCAGCCATCGCAGTAAGCATGGGGTTCCTTCCCCTTACTTCCGTGTGGGCGTAGGCTTCGCCAGAGTAGCGCAAGCAGTACCACGCGACGCCCGCTGTATGGAGTAAAGTCATTCACGCAGGGTCACGCCCCGGTAAATACGTAAGAATTGACAAAAGAATCGACGGGCCGGACCGGGTAGTCACACCTTCGGAACCGTTTTAGAAGTCCCCGCCCGCCGGAGCCCTTCCGCGCCCCGGGGATGAGGCAGTGGCCAAGGAGAGGCGTCGAGGAGTGCCGCCGCGCGAAACCCGATGGATGCCTGTTCGCGAGCCGTGTCCCCATAGGACTCCCGTGCCGATAAGGCCCCCTCGCAGGCACCTGACGCCGTCAAGGTGGCCTTACCGGCATCGACGCGGCGAAGGCATCCTCGCCCACCAGGAACCGTGAGGACGCGGCGGGATCACGGGATCACACGATCCCGTATCCAACTCGATACCCCCTGAACAGCGGTATTAGGCACCGAACGATGAGACGTCAAAGCGTTCGATGCCTCGCCAGTTGCGTTACGGTGCAGCTGTGCCCCACCTCCCGGAAGCCCCCATCGGTGTAGTGCTCGCCCGCACCGCCAAGGTCGTCGGCCGCGCCTTCGACGACGCACTCGCCGCGAAGGGCGGCTCCCAGCCCGTCTGGCAGATCCTCATCACCCTCAAGACCCGCAAGCCGACCACCCAGCGCGATCTCGCCGCGGCCGTCGGGATCCAGGGCGCCACGCTCACCCACCACCTCAACCGGATGGAAAACGACGGACTGGTCACCCGCCGACGTGATCCCGGCAACCGCCGCGTCCACCTCGTCGCCCTCACCGACAAGGGCGAAACCACCTTCCACACCCTCGCCGCCGCGGCCATCGCCCACGACAAACAGCTGCGCGCGGGGCTGTCCGACCGCGAGATCGCCACCCTCGCGGCCCTACTCGCCCGGCTAAGCCGCAATATCGCCGCCCCGGCGAACAGTGACTGGACGCACCCGGACGACGACCGCGCGGGGTACTAGCATCGCGGTACTAGCCAAAGTCGTCTCAAGCTGGAGAAGCGCAATGACCCAAGCCCCCGTCAACGTCACCGTCACCGGTGCGGCCGGACAGATCGGCTACGCGCTGCTGTTCCGCATCGCGTCCGGTCAGCTGCTCGGCACCAACACCCCGGTGAAGCTGCGGCTGCTGGAAATCCCGCAGGCGGTCAAGGCGGCCGAGGGCACCGCGATGGAGCTCGAGGACGGCGCGTTCCCGCTGCTCGCCGGGATCGACATCTTCGACGACCCGAAGCAGGCGTTCGAGGGCACCAACGTGGCCCTGCTGGTCGGCGCGCGTCCCCGCTCCAAGGGTATGGAGCGCGGCGACCTGCTCGAGGCCAACGGCGGCATCTTCAAGCCGCAGGGCGAGGCCATCAACGCCGGCGCCGCCGAGGACATCCGCGTCCTGGTCGTCGGCAACCCGGCCAACACCAACGCTCTCATCGCGCAGCAGCACGCCCCCGACGTCCCGGCGGAGCGCTTCACCGCCATGACCCGCCTCGACCACAACCGCGCGCTCGCGCAGCTGTCGAAGCGGCTCGACGTACCCGTGACCGACATCAAGAAGGTCGCGATCTGGGGCAACCACTCCGCCACCCAGTACCCCTCGATCCAGCACGCCGAGGTCGCCGGCAAGAGCGCCACGGAGGCCGTCAACGACCAGGCCTGGCTGGCCGACACCTTCATCCCGACCGTCGCCAAGCGCGGCGCGGCGATCATCGAGGCCCGCGGCCTGTCCTCGGCCGCCTCCGCCGCGTCGGCCGCCATCGACCACGTCTACACCTGGGTCAACGGCACCGCCGAGGGCGACTGGACCTCCGCGGGCGTCGTCTCGGACGGCTCGTACGGCGTGCCGGAGGGCCTCATTTCCTCCTTCCCGGTCACCGCGAAGAACGGCAAGTACGAGATCGTCCAGGGCCTGGAGATCGACGAGTTCTCCCGTCCCCGCATCGACGCTTCGGTCAACGAGCTGGCCGAGGAGCGCGACGCGGTCAAGAAGCTCGGCCTGATCTGAGGCTGACCACTTCACGGGAGAGGTCCCTTTTGCAGCCACGCGAAAGGGACCTCTCCCTGTCTTTGCTGTTTTGGTGGTGAGTTGCTTGCGTACGCAGGGCTGGTTTTTTCGCTCGCAGCCCTGTGGTATAGGTCGTTATACACTTAGAGGTTTTCGGAACCCGGAGTTCTCACGGAGCCTTGGCTGATCGCGGTGTCGATCTCGGCCTCGCTGTATCCGGCCGAGGTCAGGACGGCTCGGGTGTCCTCCCCCGCTGCCCGCGGTGGGCTGACGGGCTTGCCGGGTGTGCGGCCGAGTTTGACCGGGATCCCCACTCCCCGATAGCCGTCGAGGTCGACGACCATCTCGCGGTGACGTGCCTGAGGGCTGTCCATGGCTTCGGCGACGGTGTGGACGGGTGAAGCGGGTACGCCCCGGCCAAGCAGGCGCGTACCCAGCTCCTCCCCTTTCCAGCAGGCGATCCGGGCGCCGAGGATGCGACGGAGTTCGACGGCGTTGTGCACGCGGTCGGCGTTGGTGGCGAACCGCGAGTCCTCCGCGAGTCCGGGGTCACCGAGGACGTCGGCGAGAGTGGCGAACTGCCGGTCGTTCCCGGCTCCGATGAACAGCAAACCGTCCTGGGTCTCGAAGTTCTGGTACGGCGCGATGGACGGGTGCGCGGAACCGGCGCGGGGCGGGACGACGCCCTCGGCGAGCCAGCTCGCGGAATGCGGGTGCAGCAGGCTGATCGCGGTGTCGAGCAGCGCGCAGTCCACCAGCTGGCCGAGCCCGGAGGTCGCGCGCTCGCGCAGGGCGAGGAGGATCCCGGAGAACGCGAAAAGCCCTGTGACGCTGTCGACGAGCGGAACACCGACCCGCACGGGCGGCCCGTCCGCCTCGCCGCTGACGTACATCAAACCGCCGTACGCCTGGAGCACGGCGTCGTAGCCGGGCATGCCGCCCATCGGCCCTTCGGTGCCGAAACCCGTGATGCGGCAATGGATCAGGCGGGGCCAGCGCTCGCGGATGACGTCGTCCGGGTAACCCCATTTGGCCAGCGTCCCGGCCTTGAAGTTCTCGACGACGACGTCCGCGTCGTCCAGCAGGCGGGCGAGA
This sequence comes from Amycolatopsis sp. NPDC059027, assembly GCF_042739735.1. Taxonomy (NCBI): domain Bacteria; kingdom Bacillati; phylum Actinomycetota; class Actinomycetes; order Pseudonocardiales; family Pseudonocardiaceae; genus Amycolatopsis; species Amycolatopsis sp. NPDC059027. The sequence goes on from NZ_JBHYIK010000016.1 coordinate 16,971, forward strand.
ATTTCGCGGCCGGCGGGCGCGGAGAGATCGAGCACGATGTTCTTCTTGTTGCGGTTCAGGTTCGTGAAGTACGCGCTGGTGCCCTCGCGGACGAACGGCGGGCCCCAGCCGCGGGTCTCGTCCCCGCCCGGCGGCTCGACCTTGATCACTTCGGCGCCGTGGTCGGACAGCATCTGCGTGCAGTACGGGCCGGCCAGAACCCGGGACAGGTCAAGGACTTTCAGCCCGTCCAGCGCCCGGGCCGCCATCAGTAGGACCTCGGGAGCCCGAGGACGTGCTGGGCGACGTAGTTCATGATCATCTCCTGACTGATCGGCGCCAGCCGCAGCAGGCGGGCCTCCCGGAAGTACCGCTCCACGTGATACTCCCGCGCGTAGCCCATGCCGCCATGCGTCTGCACCGCGGCGTCGGCGGCCTGGAAGCCCGCGTCGGCACACAGCCATTTCGCCATGTTGGCCTCCTTGCCGCAGGACAGGCCCTGGTCGTAGCGCCAGGCGGCGTTCCGGGCCATCAGTTCGGCCGCGTCGAGCCGGGTGGCGGCCTCGGCGAGCGGGAACGCTATGCCCTGGTTCCGCCCGATCGGGCGGTCGAAGACGACACGCTCGTTGGCGTACCGGACGGCGCGACGCAAGGCGGCACGCCCGATCCCCAGCGCTTCGTGGGCCAGCAGGATCCGTTCGGGATTGAGACCGTCGAGCAGGTACCGGAAACCCTGCCCCTCCTCCCCCACCCGCGCCGATTCCGGGACACGGAGGTCGTCGATGAACACCTCGTAGCAGTGCACGGCGTTGCGGCCCATCTTCGGGATGGCGCGCAGCTGGACGGCGCCGGACTCGATGTCCACGAGGAACAGCGACATCCCATCGGTGGGCTTTTCGACCTCCTCGCGCCGGGTCGTCCGCGCGATGAGGACCATCTTCTGCGACTGGCCCGCCTTGGTGATGAACACCTTGCGGCCGTTGACGACGTAGGAGTCGCCGTCGCGCCTCGCGAACGTCGTGATCCGCGTGGTGTCGGTCCCGGCGTCGGGTTCGGTGACGCCGAAGCACACGTGCAGCGAACCGTCGACGGCCCGGGGCAGGATCTCGCGGCGCAGCTGTTCGCTGCCGTGTTTGACGACCGTGTTGAGCCCGAAGATCGTCAGGTGCATCGTGCTGCAGCCGTTCATCGCCGCGCCGGAGGCGGCCACCTCTTCGAGGAGCAGCGCGGCCTCGAGGACGCCCAGCCCGCCACCGCCGTACTCCTCGGGGATCGCCATTCCGAGCCAGCCCGCGCCGGCGAAGGCGTTGTAGAACTCGTGCGGGAATTCGCCTCGCTCGTCCTTGTCCGCCCAGTAGTCGTCGGAGAACTTCCCCGCGAGCTCGCGGACCGCGCCGCGGATGAGCTCCTGATCGTCGGTCAGCTGGAAATCCACGACCTCGCCTTCCGATCGTCCGTATTTACGAACCCGAATCCGGATATACGGCCAACGTAAGCGGCGGGCACGCTCCGGTCAAGGCATACGCTTGAGGACCAGGTGAGCTAGAGTTCGTATATACGAACGCAGGGAGGATGTCGATGAGCGAGTCCGCCGCACGGGAACACCGCACGGTGAGCCGGGTGACCGGCATCCTGGAGAGCGTCGCCCGCGAAGGCGGCGCCCGGATGCACGAACTGGCCGCCACCCTCGACGCGCCGAAGTCCTCGGTGTTCGGCCTGGTGAAAGGCCTGGTCTCCACCGGATACCTGGTCGAGGACAGCGGCGTCTACCGGCTCGGCCCGGCACTCGCGAACCTTTCGCCCGCGGGCAAGCCGGACATCGTCGCCGCGGCGCGGCCCAGTCTCGAAGACCTCCGCGCGGAGTTCGACGAGACGGCCACCCTCAGCGTCGGTGTGGGCGACGCGCTCATCTACCTCGACACCGTCGAATCCGGGCAGCTGATCCGCTACTCCCCTCCCCTGCGCGTCCGGCGGCCGCTGTACCCGCCGAGCGCGGGCAAGGTGCTCCTGGCGTACCTGCCCGAACGACGCCGCGAGACGTACCTGGCCTCCGTGCTGCCGGAGGACCGGATCCCGGCGGCGCGCGCGGAACTCGACGTCGTCCGCACGGACGGTGTCGCCTTCAATCGCGGCGAGACGCTGCCCGACGTCAGCGCCGCGGGGGGGGCCGGCGCCGGGGGGGGGGGGGGGGCCCCCCGCGCGCCCCCCGCGCGGGCGCGCGCCCCCGGCCCGGCCCGTCCTGATCGGCGGCGGTCCCGCCGCCGTCATCGCGGTCGCGGGCCCCACCTCCCGCATCCTCGACCGGCTGCCCGCGATCGCCGAGGCGCTGATCGACGCGACCGCCGCGATCGCGGGTCGCTTGTCCCGCCGAGGTTGACAGTCTCTAAGGGTTCTGGGGCTGTGGATGTGCCCGGAATGCCGTGAAGGCCTCGTTCACGGCCTGGGGAAGCACCCACCAGCAAGCCCCTACAAAGGATGTGACGGTAGTCACAAGCATTCGCCGATTGCGAGTGTCGAGAACGCGGGGCCCGGTCCGTCACAGGGGCACGAGCGGCCAGGAGGGCCGCACGGAACCGGGAGGCGATCATGACGATCAAGCGGATGGATCACGTCGGCATCGTGGTCGAGGATCTCGCGGCCGCCATCGCGTTCTTCGTCGAACTGGGCCTGGAACCGGAGGGCCAGACGACCGTCGAGGGCGCATGGGCGGACCAGCTCATCGGACTGGACAACGTCCACACGGACATCGCCTTCCTGCGGACCCCGGACCGGCACAGCCGGGTCGAGCTGTCGACGTTCCGCACGCCCGTGTCCAGCACCCCCGCGCCGAGGGCGCCGGTGAACGTCCCGGGCATCCCCCGCCTCACGTTCGTCGTCGATGGCCTCGACGACCTCCTCGACCGACTGCGCGGGCACGGCGCCGAGCTCGTCGGCGAGGTGGCGCGGTACGAGGACTACTGCCGGTACGCCTACGCCCGGGGCCCAGCCGGGGTCATCATCGGGCTGGTCGAAGAACTCGGCTAGCACCACGGTTCCCTCACGTCGTCCCAGGAATCGCCAAACCCTCCGCACCGGAAAGGACCGCCGCCATGGCCGTCGCCGCCGACCTCGACCGCGCCACCGACTCGCAATGGGACTGGGTCGCCGAGCAAACCCGTACGTATCTGGCCTCGGGCGGAACCGAGGGACACGAGTCGAACGGCTTGTACACCCTTCTGCTCGCCACGACCGGCCGCAAGACCGGCATTCCGCGTCGCGCCTGCCTGATCTACGGCACCTCGGGGGACGACTTCGTCGTCGCCTCCAAGGCCGGCGAGGACGACGATCCGGACTGGTTCAAGAACCTCCAGGCGGAGCCAAGTGTCGGCGTCCAGGTCGGCACTCGCCGCTTCACCGCCCGCGCCCGCGTCGCCTCCCCTGCCGAACGCGCGACCCTCTGGCCCCAGATGACGCGCATGTTCCCGCTGTACGACGAGTACGCGCAGAAGACCGGCCGCGTGATCCCGATCGTCCTGCTCACCCCCGTGGGCTGACTCTCGGTCAGGATCCGGCCACACGGTGCCGAGAACGTCCTCGACGCGGTAGAGTCGAACATATGTTCGCTACCGACGTCGCCGCGTTCACCGACCTCGATTCCTTTGTGGACATCCCACGCGTCGAAGGGCTCTGGCTCTCCCCCGACGGACGCCGAGTCGTGGTCGGCGTCGCGACCCCGGATCACGTCCGGAACCGCTACACGACGGCGTTGTGGGAGGTCGCCCCGGACGGCGCGCTCCCGGCCCGCCGCCTCACCAGGAGTGCCGAGGGCGAATCCGGAGCGGCGTTCACGCCCGGCGGTGATCTGCTGTTCGTCTCGGCGCGGCCGCATCCGCTCGTCACCGGCGAGGAGACCGGTTCGCTGTGGCTGCAACCGGCGCGCGGCGGTGATGCCCGGCTGATCGCCGCGCCGTCCGGCGGTGTGCGCGGAGTCGTGGTCAGTGAGACGGGCACCGTTGTCTTCGGCTCGACGACACCGTCCTCGCCCGAGGCCGGGGAAGCACGCGCGGCCGCGAAGGTTTCGGCGATCCTGCACGAGGAATTCCCGATCCGCTTCTGGGACCACGATCTCGGTCCGGAACGGACGCGGCTGTTCGCGGCCGCGCTGTCCGGCGAGGAAGCCCCGCTCGGTCTCGCCGATCTCACCGGTCACGTGGGCCGGGCGCTGGACGACGAAAGCACCTGGGACATCACGCCGGACGGGCGCGCCGTGGTCGCCGTCTGGACGGTGGCCGAACCCGGTGGCTCGCAACGGCACACCCTCGTCGCGATCGACGTCGCGACCGGGGAACGCCGCGTCCTGCTGGACGATCCCGCCCACGAGTACCACGCGCCCCGCATCTCACCGGACGGCGACCAGGTCGTGGTCGAAGTCGAGCGTCGGCCCACCGCGGACGACCCCGAGGACCGATACCTCGGCCTCATCCCGCTCACCGGCGGAGTGATACGGCCCCTGGCCCAAGATTGGGACCGCTGGCCACGCTCCCCTCGCTGGACTCCGGACGGCGAGGCGGTCGTCGTCACCGCAGACGACCACGGCCGGGCGCCGCTGTGGCGCGTCGACGTCGAGACCGGGGCGGTCAGCAGGCTGACCGGGGATCACGGCGCGTACACCGATTTCCGGATTTCCCCGGACGGCTACTGGGTTTACGCGCTGCGCTCCGCCGTCGACAGCCCGCCCGCGCCCGTCCGGATCGCCCTCGACGGCACCTCGATCGAGGCGCTGCCCGGCCCCGCCGAAGCCCTCGACGTCGGCCTCCGACTACCCGGACGACTGGAGGAGGTGACCACGACCGCCGACGACGGCACCCCGCTGCGCGCGTGGCTCGCGCTGCCACACGAGGCGTTCGCCGACGCCCCCTCGCCGCTGCTGCTCCAGATCCACGGCGGCCCGCACATGTCCGCCAAAAGCTGGCACTGGCGCTGGAATCCGTGGCTCGCGGTCGCTCGCGGATACGCCGTCCTGCTGCCCGATTACGCGCTTTCCAGCGGCTACGGCGCCGACTTCATCCGGCGCGGCTGGGAGCGGCGCGGCGACACACCCTTTCGTGACCTCATGACCATCACCGATGCTGTGCAGCGGCGCCCCGACATCGACGCGGACCGTGCCGCCGCGAACGGCGCGTCCTATGGGGGTTACCTCGCGAACTGGATCGCCGGGCACACCGGCCGGTTCGCCGCGATCGTCACCCACGCGTCCATCTGGGACTTCGACACGTCGGCGGCCACCTCCGACCTCGCATACTTTTTCAAGCAGCAGCTATGCGGCGACGGACCGGCGAAGGACTCACCGCACCGGTCCGCCGACGCCATCACCACCCCCATGCTCGTCGTCCACGGCGAACGCGATCACCGCGTCCCGATCGGGAACGCGCTCCACCTGTGGTGGGAGCTGTCCGCGCGGTCGAAGGCCGACAGCTCGGGACCGCACAAGTTCCTCTTCTTCCCCGACGAGGGCCACTTCATCCGGAAACCGCACAATGTCAAGGTTTTCTACGCGACGATGTTCGCCTTCCTCGACCACCACGTGCACGGCGTCCCGTGGCAACGGCCCGAACTCCTCGGCTGATCCTTACGCGGAAACGGGTTCGAGTACGCCGAACCACCGCCGCATCGCCGTGTCGAGGGCGGCCAGCTCCGCGGTGTCCGGGCTCGCCGCATCCGACGCCCACGCCACGTAGCAGTCCGGCCGCAACAGCAAGGCCGTCGGCCCGCCAGTCATAGCGCTTCCGGTGACGATGTCGACGCGGTCGGTCAGTCCTGACCACGCCGCGGCCACTGAGCCGTCCTCGGTCAGATCCACCAGGAGCGGCCGCGCGGTCCGCGTCAGCTCCGCGAGCCGGACGATGTCGTCCCCGACGCGCAGTTCCAGCTCCGGCGCGAACCGGCCGACAGCCGGATGAGCGCCGGGCACTCCCATGTCGTACCGGACGTCGGTGCCCGCGATCAGTTCGGCGACCCGCCGGACGGCGTCCCGGTCCGCCAGCAGATCGGTGAACAGCTCGCGCAACGCGGTGACCTCGGTGCCCGGCGAGATCAGCGCCTGCTGCGCGTCGGCGTGCGTGATCATCCGGCCGGCCGCCCGTCGCCGCTCGACGTCGTAGGTGTCGAGCAGGCCGGAGGGTGCCTCGCCGCGGATCTCGGCGGCGAGCTTCCAGGCGAGGTTCACGGCGTCCTGCAAACCGAGGTTGAGCCCGGACCCTCCCGCGGCGAACACATGCGCGGCGTCGCCGATCAGGAACACCCGCCGGTCGCGGAACCGCTCGGCGACCCGGGTGTTGCCACCCAGCAACCGCCGCAGCAAATGCGGCCCGTCACCCTCCGGCGGTGTGAACGGGATGTCGACGCCGAGCACCCGGAAAGCGCTTTCCCGGAGTTCGCCGAGACTCATCGGCTGAGCGGGTTCGGGCTGGTCCCACTCTGTGGTGGCGATCGTGGGCGGGTGGCCCGGCAACGGGGCGTAGGAGAAGCCGCCGCGCTCCGTGCGATGCGGCAGGAATGGCCGCACGGCACCATGTCCGGGGACGCGCAACGCCCCGGTCGCCGTGTCCAGCCACTCCTCCGGAAGCTGGACGTGCGCCATCCGCGTCGTCGTCCGGTCGTAACTGACGCCGGGAAAACCGATGCCGGACAGCTTTCTCGTCGCGCTGTGCGCGCCATCCGCGCCGACCACGTAGCGAGCGCGCAGGCGGTAGGCCCCGTCCGGGCCGGACAGGTCGAGCGCCACACCGTCATCGTCCTGCGTCAGCCCGATGAGTTCGTGTCCGCGCCTGATTTCCACTCCGAGTTCACGCGCGCGATCCTCCAGCACCTCCACGATCCGCGGCTGGGGCACCGGGAGGACGTGGAGCGGGCTTTCGTCCAGCACGCTCAGGTCCACCGGCAGGCCACCGAACATGAAGTAGGCCGAGTTCGGCACCGGAGACTCGGGGCCTCCGCCGAGCCGCTCGTGCAGGCCACGCTGGTCCATCATCCGCACGACCTGCCCGAGCATTCCGTTGGCCTTCGGCTGGTCATCGGGTACCGGCAGGCGTTCCAGCACGATCGGCCGGAGCCCGGCCAGTGCCAGTTCACCCGCCAGCATCAGGCCGTTCGGCCCAGCGCCGACCACGGCAACGTCAGTGATCATCATGACTTTCTCCTTGTATGGCGGGAAAAATGGCAGGGCGAAGCCGCCCGGCGAACACCGGGCTTCATCTGTCCACAAAGGTCTGTCAGGGGGTTGGCAGGCCCGCGGTGATCAGCTCGAAGACCTTGTCGAGCAACGGCACGACCGAGCCGGACGGATCGTCACGCAGCCACTGCCCGACGGCGACCGCGCTCCCCGCACCCGCCACCGCCGCGACCAGCCGCGGGTAGACGTCGTGCGCGACATCGGTGCCGGTCCGCTCGGCGATCGCCTCGGCCAGCTCGTCCTGCGCCACGGCGTCGGCACGCAGGACCTCCGCCCGCACCGCCGGTTCGGCGAGCACGAGCCGCAGCCCGTCCAGCCAGCGCTGGTCGCGTTCGGACACTTCGGCCGTGTCCCCGCCGACGTCGTACTGGGCTCGCACCGACGTCGCCAGCGCCTGCCACAACGGTTCCTCGGCGGGCCGTGCCCGCAGTTCGTCGGCGATCCGCAGCGCGCGATCGAGATGACCGGCCGCGATGGCCTCCGCCTTGCCGGAGAAGTAGTTCCGGAACGTCCGCACGGACACGTCCGCCGCCGCGGCGACGTCCTCGACCGACACGTTCGGCCAGCCGTGCTCGACGCACAGCCGGATCGCCGCGTGGCTCAACGCCAGCCGTGTCTCACGCTTCTTGCGCTCCCGGAGGCCCGTGCGGTCGTCTGCTGCCATGTCGGACACTCTATGCCCAAAGTTGCCGGATCGGCAAGTTTGCCGTTTCGGCAGTTTTTCGTGGACCTGCAACCCACAGAGAAAACTTCAACGCGAGGTCGTATAGAGCGTTATACATCAGTCGCGAGTGTGCGCTCAGGTGAATGTCCATTGCGGACGGTCTACTGTGGAGCGGTCACCGTTGTGCTGCCCGCTCCGATGGCGGGCAGCACAACGGGACGTGCTCAGGCGCCGGTCAGGCCACGGCGCTTCAGCAGCGGCTCGATCTCCGGATCGCGGCCGCGGAACGCGCGGAAGGCGGCCATCGGGTCGACGCTGCCGCCACGGCCCAGCAGCTCACGCCGGAAGTGGTCGCCGTTCGCCCTGCTCAGGCCGCCGTTCTCGGTGAACCACTGGACGGTGTCGGCGTCCAGCACCTCGCTCCAGATGTAGGAGTAGTACCCGGCGCTGTAGCCGCCGCCGAACACGTGGTTGAAGTACGTGGTGCGATACCGCGGCGGCACGCTCTCCAGCGCCACGCCCGCCTTCACCAGCGCGTCGGTCTCGAACCGCTGGACGTCCTCGACCTGATCGTCGACGCCGAGCCCGTGCCACGCCTGGTCGAGCAGCGACGCGGCCAGGTACTCGGTGGTCGCGAAGCCCTCGCCGTACTGCTGCGAGGCGAGCAGCTTTTCCACCTGCTCGCTGGGCAGGGCCTCACCGGTCTCGTAGTGCTTGGCGTAGTTCGCCAGCACCTCGGGCCACAGCATCCACATCTCGTTGACCTGCGAGGGATATTCGACGAAGTCGCGCGGCACGTTCGTCCCGGAGAACGTCGGGTAGGTCACCGACGACAGCAGCGAATGCAGCGCGTGGCCGAACTCGTGGAACGCCGTCACGACCTCGTCGAAGGTGAGCAGCGTCGGCTCCCCCGCCGGCGGCTTGCCGACGTTGAGCACGTTCACCACGACCGTCTTGCGTTCCAGCAGCCCCGACTGGTCGACGAAGTTGTTCATCCAGGCGCCACCGCGTTTGGACTCGCGCGTGTAGTAGTCCATCAGGAACAGGCCGAGCGCGCTGCCGTCGGCGTCGAAGACCTCGAAGATCCGGACCTCCGGGTGGTACTTCGGCAGGTCTTCCCGCTCGGTGAAGCTCAGGCCGTACAGCTTGCCCGCGGCGTGGAAGACGCCGTCGATCAGCACCCGGTTCAGCTCGAAGTACGGGCGCAGCGCCTCGGTGTCGACCTGGAACCGGCTCCGCCGCACCTTCGCGGCGTAGAACGCCCAATCCCAGGGCCGCAACGTCGCGCCCGGCTCGTCGGCCTCCAGCAGTTCCTGGAGTTCGGCCGCTTCGGTGCGGGCGTTGGCCACGGCCACCGGCGCCAGCCGTTCGAGCAGGCCCACCGCAGCCTCGGCCGTCTTCGCGGTTTCGTCGGCGATGATGTACGCCGCGTGGTTCGGATACCCCAGCAGCGCGGCCTTTTCCGCGCGCAGCCGGACCACCTCCGCGACGACGGCGTTGTTGTCGAACTCGTTGCCCCGGTTGCCGCGCGAGACCGACGCGGTGAAGATCCGCTCTCGCACCGCGCGGTTCTCCAGTGATTCCAGCGCGGCCTGCGCCGTCGGCAGGGTCAGGGTGAGGACGTACTTGCCGTCCTCACCCCGCGCCGTCGCGGCCTCGGCCGCCGTCGCGATCGCGCCCTCGCCGAGCCCGGCCAGCTCGGCGACGTCGTCGATGACGACCGCGAGTTCGTTGGTGTCCTTGAGCAAATGCTGCTGGAACCGCGTCTGCAGCGTCGACAGCTGTTCGTTCAGCTCGCGCAGCCGGGCCTGCTCGGCCTCCGGCAGCCCGGCGCCCGCGCGGGTGAAGTCGGTGTGCCGTCGTTCGAGCAACCGGACGGACTCAGCGTCGAGCCCGAGGTCGTCACGGTGCTCGTGGAGCGCGTTGATCCGCGCGAACAGGCGCGGATCGAGGTGGATCGCGTCGGCGTGCGCGGCGAGCTTCGGCGCCATCTCCGCCTGGATGGCCTGGATCTCGTCGGTGGCGTTCGACCCGGCCAGGTTGTAGAACACGCTCGACACGCGGTTCAGCAACTCCCCCGCGCGTTCGAGGGCGACGATCGTGTTCTCGAAGGTCGGTTCGTCCGGATTGCCCGCGATCGCGGCGATCTCCGCGGTGTGCTCGGCCAGCCCCTCCTCGAACGCGGGGCGGTAGTGCTCGTCCGTGATGCGGTCGAACGGCGGCAGGGCGTAGGGCAGTTCGCTCGCGGTGGCGAACGGATTGTCCGGCGAAATCATCGGGTGCGCTCCTGGTCGAATCGGCGTTGCCGCCACCCTACGGGGTTTCCGGCACCCACCGGCACGGCTTTCCGTAGGGGATCACGCGATCCGTCACCGTCCGGTGGAACCCCCGACGACGGCGTCACTGGCCCCGGACGCCCGCTTCGCCTTGCCCTTCTTGGCCTTCGGCGCGGGCGGCACGATGCCCGTGAGGTCGCTGCCGTGCTCGTTGACGCGGAGCACGAACGGGCGTGTCTCGGTGTAGCTGATCGCCGAAACGGACGCCGGGTCCACGACGATCCGCTGGAACGCGTCGAGGTGCTGGCCGAGCGCGTCGGCGAGGATCGCCTTGATCACGTCGGCGTGACTGCACAGCAGCCAGACCGCGTGCTCGCCGTGCGCCGCGGTGATCCGCGCGTCGTGTGCCCGGACCGCGGCGACCGCGCGGGCCTGCATCGCGGCGAGCCCCTCCCCGCCCGGGAACACCGCTGCCGAGGCGTGCGCCTGCACGACCCGCCACAGCGGTTCCTTGTACAGGGTCTTCAGCTCGCGGCCGGTCCACTCGCCGTAGTCCACTTCGGACAGACCGGGCTCGACGTTCCTGGTCAGGTCCCGCGCGGCGGCCAGCGGCGCCAGCGTCTGCTTGCAGCGCAGCATCGGCGAGGTCACCAGCTCGGCCAGCGGCACGCCGTCGAGCCGCTCGACCAGCTTGTCCGCCTGCGACCGTCCGGTCTCGTCGAGCCCGACCTTCGGCGTCCGCCCGGCCAGGATGCCCGAGCCGTTCGCCGTCGACCGGCCGTGCCGCACCAATATCACCGTACCCACGAGCCCTACCCTACGTGCCGATCACAGGGACGTACGCCGTGAAGGCCCGCGTTTCCGGCCCCCCCCGCGGGGGTGGGGGCCGGCGGGTCCCCGGGTTGGGGTGTGGGGGGGGGCCGCGGTGGGGGGGGGGGCGGCGGGGTAG
>NZ_JBHYIK010000016.1:28058-90776 GCF_042739735.1 Amycolatopsis sp. NPDC059027
ACTCCGGGCGGATCACAGGGACGTACGCCGTGATGGACTCCTTACCGGCCCCCAGCGCCGGTAAGGAGGCCTTCACGGACCATCGGATCAGGTGTGGGCGGGACCGGCGTTCGGGTCGAGGACGCCGGTGAAGATCAGCAGGAACAGGATGAGGCCGAGCGCGACGCGGTACACCACGAAGGGCACGAAGCTGCGCTTCTTGATGTAGGCCATCAGCCAGGCGATCACGAGGTACCCCACGCCGAACGCGACCAGTGTCGCGAGGATCGTCGGCCCCCACTGCGCCGTCTCGCCGTTCTTGCCGATGTCGGTCAGCTTGTACAGCCCCGAGCCGAACACCGCGGGCACCGCGAGCAGGAACGAGTACTCGGCGGCGTCCGCGCGGGTGTAGCCCATCAACAGTCCGGCGCTGGTCGTCCCACCGGAGCGCGACACGCCGGGGATCAGCGCCAGCGCCTGCGCGAACCCGAAGCCGAGGCCGTGCGGCACGGTGAGGTGGTCGAGGTTCCGCCGCTGTTTCGCCACCCGGTCGGCGACCAGCAGGATGAGGCCGAACACGATCAGTGTCGTCGCGGTGATGCGCAGGTCGCGGAACGAGCGGTCGATGGCGTCCTGCAGCAGCAGGCCGAGCACCACGATCGGCAGCGAGCCCACGATGATCAGCCAGCCCAGCCGCGCGTCCGGGTCCTGCCGCCATTCCTTCTTGTACAGCGAGAAGAACCAGGCCATCAGGATCCGGCCGATCTTCTTCCCGAAGTACAGGATGACCGCGAGCTCCGTGCCGATCTGGGTGACCGCGGTGAACGCCGCGCCGGGGTCGTCCCAGCCCGCGAGCGCCGCGGTGATGCGCAGGTGCGCGCTGGAGGAGATCGGCAGGAACTCGGTCAGCCCCTGGACGAGGCCGAGTACGAGCGCCTCGAACCACCCCATCAGCCCACCCCCGCCAGTTCGATCGCCTGTTCCGCCGGTGCCAGGTTTCGTCCGATTCGCACGAGCGCAGACCCTAACGGGCGCACGTGGGGCGACACGTGCTCACCTTGGTCAAGTAACGGGAGGCCCTGCGGCTAGGCTCGCGGGTCGTGGAAAAGCGACAGCTCGGCCGTTCGGGACTGCGTGTCTCGCGGATGGCCCTCGGCACGATGACCTGGGGCGGTGACACCGACGCCGAGGAGGCGGCCAGCCAGCTGGTGGCCTTCGTCGACGCGGGCGGCACGCTGGTGGACACCGCGGACATCTACAGCGAGGGCGAGGGCGAACGGATACTCGGTTCGCTGCTGGGCGATCTCGTCCCGCGTGAGGACGTCGTCGTGGCCACGAAGGCCGTCGCCCGGCGCACCGAAGGCCCGTTCGGCGGCGGCGCGTCCCGTGGCGCGCTGCTGACCGCGCTCGACGGTTCGCTGCGCCGCCTCGGCACCGACCACCTCGACCTGTGGCAGCTCCACGCCTGGGACGCCACGGTCCCGATCGAGGAGACCCTCGCGGCCCTCGAGTACGCCGTCACCAGCGGCAAGGCCCGCTACGTCGGGGTCTCGAACTACGCGGGCTGGCAGCTGGCCACCGCCGCGGCGCGGGCGGGCACGATCGCGCCGATCGTGTCCACCCAGGTGGAGTACTCGCTGCTGGAACGCGGTGTCGAGCGCGAGGTCGTGCCCGCCGCCGAGCACCACGGCATCGGGCTGCTCGCCTGGGCCCCGCTGGGCCGTGGCGTGCTGACCGGCAAGTACCGCACCGGCACGCCCGCCGACTCGCGCGGGGCGTCCAGCGTTTTCGCCGGGTATGTCGAGCACCACCGGACCGACCGCGCGGCGCGGATCGTGCAGGCGGTCGCCACCGCGGCGGACGGGCTCGGGACGTCTCCGCTGGCCGTCGCGCTGGCCTGGGTCCGCGACCGGCCCGGCATGGTCGCGCCGGTCGTCGGCGCCCGCGACACCGGGCAGCTCACCGGCTCGCTCGCGGCCGAGGAGATCACCCTGCCGCCCGCGATCCGGTCGGCGCTCGACGACGTCAGCACGCTCGAATTCGGTTACCCGGAGCGCTGGCCGCGGTGACCCCGGGTGTCGATCAGGTTGTGGCTTGGATGACCGTTGGGTGACGCGCACGTGACGCACAGGGCAAGGTGGAGCATGCTGGACGGAACCGTCCGCCGAGGAACAGCTGGAGGCACCAACGTGAGTCGGCGCGCCGCCGTGTCACGGATCGCGATCCCGCTCGCCGGTGTCCTCGTGCTGACCGGATGTTCCTCGGGCAAGCAGCAGGCCGACAGCCTCCAGGTCGTCGCGAACCCGGTGGCCGCCACGGCCGCGCCGTCCCCGGCGGTGACCGCCAAACCCGCGGGTCAGGTCCTGGCGGCGCCGGCGGTCTCGGCCATGGCCGCCGACGCGTCCAGCCACAGCCTGGTCGTCGCGTTCGCGCAGCCGCCCTCGCTGAAGATCTTCGACGTCGGCGCTGCGCCGGTCGAGAAGGCCACGATCGCGCTGCCCGGGCCCGCCGAGCGGCTCACCACCTCGCCCGGTCAGGTCCTGGCGAGCATTCCGGCGAAGGGCCTGCTCGCCCGTGTCGCGCTGCCCAGCGGACAGCTGACCACGACGCCGATCACCGGGCAGCCCGCCGCGGGCGTCGCCGACGGGCCGCAGACGCTGGTCGCGGTGCGTGATCGCAAGGCGATCGACGTGCTCGTCGACGGCAAGGTCACCAAGACCATCACCGGCGACCTCTACAGCGCCGACGACGTCGTGCCCACCGGCACCGGCGTCGTCGTGCTGGACCGCCTGCGGACCGCGCTGCTCTCGGTCGACGTCGGCGCGGGCAAGCTCGGTGCCGGCCTGCGGGCCGGGGACGGCGCCGCCAACGCCGTCGCCGACGACTACGGCCGCGTGCTGGTCACCGACGCGCGGGCCGGGGCGCTGCTCGCGTTCTCGGCGGACCCGCTGCTGCTGCGGCAGCGCTATCCGGTGCCCGGCGGGATCTACGGCATCACTTACGACGGCAAGCGTCACCTCGCATGGGTCACGCTCACCGGCCGCAACGAGGTGGTCGGGTTCGACGTCCGCGGCGGCGAACCGGTGGAGAAGTTCCGGTTCCCGACCGTGCGCCAGCCCGACTCGGTCAGTGTCGACGACCAGGACGGCCGTGTGTTCGTCGGTTCGGCCGCCGGAGAAGGGATACAGGTGATCCAGCCATGACGACGGTCGACGAGGCGGTGGTCGAAGGGGACTGGGAGTACCGCCGCCTGCGCCTGCCCCCCGGGGTCTCCCGGCGCGCGGCGGCTACCCAGCTCTCGATCCACGCGGAGTTCGCCGGGTGGGAGCTGTCCACGGTCCGGCTCTACGCCGACGGCTCCCGCCGCATCTGGCTCCGGCGCAAGCGCCAGCCCGCGCTGGCCGGACTCCCCCTGATCACGTGACCTGGGCTGAAGGGGACTTTCCTCGCATCGGATGCGACGAAAGCGCCCTTCAGCGCGTGTTACGAGAGGAAAGTCCCCTTCAGCCAGTCCTGCCAGAGCGTCTCGGCGGCTGAGGCGTCCGTACCGGGTGCGAACACGTGGTGCGAGGCGACCATCGGGCCCCGAAAGCCTTCCAGGAAGCGGTAAAGCGCGTCGGAGGTCCGGACGCCGACGTTGTGCGTGTCCACCGCGTAGACGACGCCCTCGACCGGTTTCCCGCCGATCTCGAACCGCACGGCGTCCCCGGCCGACGGCCGCGTGGCGAGCCCGAGCGCCGCGCCCAGCCTCGTCCACGCGGCTTCCCAGTCCGGCACCGGTGGCCCGAAAGCCGTGACCGGCACGGCATGCCGTCCGGCGAAGTGCGTGAGGTATTCGGCCAGCGTGCGGAAGAAGAACGCCCCGCCCACCGACATCATCTCGAACTCGTCCTCCCAGTCGTCGCCCGGCAGGAACCCGCTCGTGACACAGCGGACGACCGAGCTGCCGCCCTCGCGCCCCTCGATCAGGAACTCGTAGGCGACGAACCGGCCGTCCGGAGCGGGTTCTCCGCCGTAGACCAGCCTTTCCAGCGGGTCCCAGCCGGTGATGCGGTGCTCGGGCCGGTACGCCGCGAACGCCGTCCGGACCGTGCCGCCCTCCCCCGCGTCGACCTCGTTGCGGCCCATGAACCACGAGTCGATCCCCGGCCCGGTCGCGATCGCGTCCCACACCTGCTCGGGGGTCGCGTCGACCTCGGCCTGTTCGGTCAGCTCGAATTCGTGGCCCATCAGGATTCCTCACCCGTGGTCTCGGGAGCATCGGGGACGCTGGGATGCACCGCGACGACGACGCGGTGACTCCGGCCCTTCTCGGCCTTTTCGTCGTGGTATTTGCTCACCAGTGCGGTGACGGCGGTGGTGAGCTCCTCGGCGAACGCCGCGCGGTCGGCCGCCGAAGCGAAGCGGACTTCGCCGTCCAGCGCGAAAGTCGCGACACGTTTGCGGGCCTTCGCCGCCCCGGTGATCAGGATCCCGACGTCGCGTACCAGGCGTCCGGCCACGGCCAGTAGCCAGCGCGCGGAAAGCCGGTCCGGGGACTGCGCCGGGTCCGGCTGGACGGCGGCCAGCGCGGTCGGCGAAATGACGTACGAGGACGCCGTCGCGCGCATCATCCGCTCGGTGACGTTGCCCTTGCGCCGCTCCTCCACCAGCTCGACGAGCCCGTGCTTTTCAAGCGCGCGCAGGTGGTAGTTGACCTTCTGGCGGGGCAGGTCGACCCGCGCCGCCAGCATCGTCGCCGACGCGGGCTGGGCCAGTTCGGCCAGCAGCCGCGCACGCACCGGGTCCAGCGACACCTCGGCCGCCGCCGCGTCTTCGATCACCGCCACGGGAAACATGGCACCATCGTCGAGCCGAACAGAGAAGTTGTCAAGAAGGCTAGAGTTGTCGGTAGGTCTCGTGCACCAGCGCGGCGATCCGGGGCAGCACCTGCGCCGACGCCTCCAGCGGGAGGACGTGCCCCGCGCCGGGAAGCACGATCGCCGAGCCGTTTTCCAAGCCCCGCACCAGATCCTCGACATCGGAAGCGGACACGATCCGGTCCCGCTCGCCCACCATCGCGATCACCGGGAGGTCGCCGACGAGCGCGAGCGCCGCTTCCCGCGCGTACGCGTCGAGCGCCGGCCGGAACAGCGACACGGTGTGCGGCCAGTTGCCGCGGATCATCTTCACGGTCAGCTCGACCTGTTCCGGGTCGGGGTCGTCGCCGAACAGCCACCAGCGCAGCCCGGCACTGACCGCGCGGCTGGTGTGGTCCCGGACCAGCCCGAAGATCTTCGAACCCAGCACCATTTCCAGATCACGCGCGAGCCTGCCCAGCGCGTTCGGCCAGGCGGCGGACGCCTCCGTCGCCAGCCCGCCCGACGAGGTGCCCAGCAGCACCACTCCCGCCACGCGTTCGGCGAACAGGGCGTGGTGGCGCTGGGTCAGCGACATGATCGCCAGCCCGCCCATGTCGTGCCCGGCCAGGATCACCCTGCCCTCGGGCACGGCCCGTTCGACGATCTCGGCCAGATCGTCGCCGAGCTGCGCCATCGTGGCGGTCGCGCGCGTCGCGCGGCCCGATTCGCCGTGGCCGCGGTGGTCGTAGGTCAGCACCGCGACCGGCTGCTCGACGGCGTCCGGGAGCACCGGCGCGATCCGGCCCCAGCACCGCTGGTCCAGCGCGTACCCGTGCGCCAGCACGACGGTGACCGGCGCGACGGGATCGCCCCTGCGCACGAGGCTCAGCGGCGTCCCGTCGGCCAGCACGAAATCGGCCATCGCGGCGGTTTCCCGTGTCCCTCAGGAAGAACGGAGGAACCGGTCGAGCACGCGCGTGCCGAACTTCAGCGCGTCCACCGGCACCCGCTCGTCGACACCGTGGAACAGCGCCGAGAAGTCCAGATCGGCGGGCAGCTGCAGCGGCGCGAACCCGAAGTTCCGGATCCCCAGCTTCTGGAACGACTTCGCGTCCGTACCGCCGGAAAGCATGTACGGCAGCGTGCGCGCGCCGGGGTCCTCGGCCAGCACCGCGGCGGTCATCGCGTCGACCAGCGCGCCGTCGAACGTCGTCTCGACCGGCGGCAGCTCCAGCCACTCCTTCTCGATGTCCGGGCCGAGGATCTCGTCGAGCTCACGATTGAACGCGTCCAGCCTGCCGGGCAGGATCCGGCAGTCCACCGCTGCCTCGGCGACCGACGGGATGACGTTCGACTTGTAGCCCGCGGTGAGCATGGTCGGGTTCGCCGTGTCCCGCAGGGTCGCGCCGATCATGCGGGAGATGTTGCCCAGCTTCGCCACCGAGCCCTCGAGGTCGTCCTCGGGGAAGTCCCAGCCGGTGATCTCGGTGACGCCCGCCAGGAACTCCTTCACGGAATCGGTGAGCACCAACGGGAACCGGTGGTTGCCCAGCCGCGCGACCGCCTCCGACAACTTCGTGACGGCGTTGTCGCGGTGGATCATCGAGCCGTGCCCCGCCGTGCCACGCACCCGCAGCTTCATCCAGCGGATGCCCTTTTCCGCGGTCTCGATCAGGTAGGTGCGGACGTTGTCCTTGAGCGTGATGGAGAACCCGCCGACCTCGCTGATCGCCTCCGTGACGCCCTCGAACAGCTCCGGCCGGTTGTCCACCAGCCACTGCGCGCCGTAGGTGCCGCCCGCCTCCTCGTCGGCGAGGAACGCGAACACGAGGTCACGCGGCGGCACGATGTTGTTGATCTTGTAGTGCCGGGCGAGCGCGAGGGACATGCCGACCATGTCCTTCATGTCGACCGCGCCGCGGCCCCAGACGTAGTCGTCCTGCACCGCGCCGGAGAACGGGTGGACCGACCATTCCGACGGATCGGCGGGCACGACGTCGAGGTGCCCGTGGATGAGCAGCGCGCCGCGGCTCGGGTCCGCGCCGGGCAGCCGGACGAAGACGTTGTGCCGGTTCTTGCCGCCGGACTCGACGTAGGTGATCTCGTATCCGGCGTCGGTGAGCTTCTCCGCGACGTACTCGGCGGCGGCGCGCTCGCCGACCAGGGTCTCCGGGTCGCCGGTGTTGGTGGTGTCGATGCGGAGGAGCTCGCTGGTCAGCGTGACGGCCTCGTCCGCGGCGGCTTCGATCAGATTCGGTTCACTCACCTCGCATTCCTATCATTCCCGCAGGGGTGCGGCGCGGCGGTCGCACCGGCCGGGACACCCGCCCCGAACGCCACCCCTCCGGCCCTGGACCACGCGGGGAGTTCCCGACATGCTCGGTGCGGGCGAGCGAAGGGGCGGCGGATGGCGATACTCGGCGAACTGGTGGCGGGACTGGCGAGCGGGACGGTCGAGGTGGTCGATCTCACCACCCCGCTGTCCGAACGGACACCGGTCATCCAGCTGCCACCCGAATGGGGGCAGCCGTGGTCGTTCAGCCGCGAGGTCATCAGCCGCTACGACGAGGCGGGCCCCGCGTTCTACTGGAACAACCTGCGGCTGTCCGAACACACCGGCACGCATTTCGACGCCCCGGCGCACTGGCTGTCCGGCAAGGATCTCGACGACGTCGCCAGTGTCCCGCCCGGTCGGCTCGCCGGTCCCGCCGTGGTGCTCGACTTCACCTCGCAGGTGGCGGCCGATCCCGATTTCCTGCTCCGGCGCGAAGACGTCGAAGACTGGATGGACGAACACGGACCGCTGCCGGAGAACGGCTGGCTGCTGTACCGGACAGGCTGGGCGGAACGCGCACCCGAGGAGTTCCACAACGACGGCAGCTCGCCCGGCGTCGACGTCGACTGCGCGAAATGGCTTGCCGAGGAAACGCCGGTGCTCGGCATCGGCGTCGAGACCATCGGCACCGACGCGGGCGCCGCCGCGCTGTTCGAGCCGCCGTTCCCGTGTCACTGGTACTTCCACGGCGCCGGGAAGTACGGCCTGACCCAGCTGCGCAATCTCGACCGCCTGCCCGCGACGGGTGCGGTCGTGGTGGCCGCGCCGCTGCCGATCGTGGGCGGCTCGGGCAGCCCGGCTCGGGTTCTCGCGCTGATCGAACGCTAATGTGCATTGTGGACGATTTCGAGACGGAGCGGACGCGCCGGCGCGTCGAGGAACTCTTCCGGCGCAACACCGAGGACCCCGACAGGCAGGGTTCCTTCACCCTGTTGGAAAAGGAATGGGTGCTGCTGGACGGCGTCTTCTCCCCCGCCGTCACGCCGGCCACGCGGATTTTCACGACGTGGCTCCCCTACCCCGCGGGCGGTCGTTTCCTGGAAATCGGTTGCGGCGCCGGAGTCACCGCCGTCCTCGCGGCACGTTCGGGCTGCGCGTCGGTGACCGCCGTCGACATCTCTCGCGCCGCCGTGGAAAACACCCGCCGCAACGCCGAACTCCACGGTGTCGCCGGGATCGTCACCGCCCGCCACGGGGACCTGTTCGACGCGCTGGACGAATCCGACCGGTTCGACCTGATCTTCTGGAACTCCAATTTCGTGGAGACCGCGCCCGACGCGGTGAATGAGACCGAACTGCACCACGCGTTCTACGATCCGGGTTTCCGGGCACACCGGCGTTTCCTGGCCGAAGCGCCCGGCAGGCTCGCCGCGGGTGGACGTCTCCTGCTCGGCTTCAGCGACATCGGCAGCTGGAAGTCGTTGCGGCGCCTGTGTTCGGAACTCGGCCTCGCCATCGAAGTCCTGCGCACCGAACGCCTGGATCTCGACGACCCGGTGACCCTCCAGCTCCTGGAGCTGCACCCCGCCTGATCACGCGAGATCTCCTTCCCATCACACGAGATCTCCCGCTGATCACGCGAGATCTTCCGCCGCGCACGTCAGCCGTGGCGCAAGCGGATCTTGTGCTCAGCAGGCCGTCCGATCTCGACGAAGCCGAGCCGCTCGTAGAACGCCTTCGCCCGGACGTTGACCGCCAGCACATCGAGGACGACCGGAAGGCCACGCTCCGTCGCCTGCGCCACCAGCGTCCGGACGACGTGCCCGCCGATTCCCCGCGACTGGTAGTCCGGATGGATCTCGATCCGTCCGAGGTAGATCTCCTCCGGCCGGGTTTCGACGATCAACGAACCGGCGTCGATCCCGTCCGCGGTGATGATCTGCGTCCTCGCCGCGCTGAACGCGAACCGGGCGCGCTGCTCGGCCTCGTCCCAGCCCCAGATCCGGTCAACGTACGGGCCGAGTGTGTCCTCGTGCAGGCGAAAACAGTATTCGGCGTCGGCGACGGTGGTCTGCCGCAGCGCGACCCGCACTCCCCCGGCGTCGCTCACGACACCCTCGCCTCCGTCCACGCTCGACCCAGAATCTCGTCCACGGTCTCCTCCGGGGTCTGGTCCGAGGTGTCCAGCCACAGCCCGAGCCGCGGCGTCTCGTCCCGCAAAGCCTTGTCCAGCGCGACAATCGACCATTCGTCGTAGGCGTCCTTCGACCGGGCCCGCTCGCGCGCGGCGACCGCCTCGACGGCCGGGGCGAGCACCACGACCAGCAACGGCCGCGCGGTGATCAGGGCCGCGGTCTCCGCGAGGTGCTCGCCGAGGACCACGTCCTGGGCGACGACGGTGAACCCGTCGCGGAAGTACTCGTCGCAGGCCATGGCCGTCAGCCGATGACGAAGCCGCAGCTGCCGCACCGCTTCCCCGGACGGCTCGGGCGTCATCTCGGCGCGCCCGCCGACCACCATGCGCCGGAACAGATCACCCCGTACGTGCGCGGACCGCGTCAGCCGTTCGGCGAGCAGCTGGGCCACGGTCGACTTCCCCGAGGCCTGAATCCCGGTCAGGAGCACGACGGCTTGCTCGTGGGGAGAACGCGAGGAACTCACGCGTTAGCAGTACCACATCCGGGAAACGCTCAGCCCAGCGCTCCGAGCCCGCCGTCCGCCTCCACGCCGTGGTGCGCCACGGCGAGCTTCACCAACTCGACGACGCGGGGATCGTCGACGAGGTAGACCTGCCGCTTGCCTTCCCGCCGCGACCGCACGAGGCCGGCGAGCTTGAGTTTCGCGAGGTGGTGGCTGACCGTCGGCACGCTCTGCCCGACCTCCCCGGCCAGCGTCCCGACGTCGCGCTCTCCCGAGGCCAGCAGCCACACCAGCTGCAGGCGTACGGTCGCCGAGAGCAGGCCGAACGTGGCCGCGGCGTCCTGGAGTACCCCGGGCGGCAGCGCGCCCGGCGGGTCGGGCAGGGATCGGACTGGCAAAGGACATCCTTTCGAGTGACGCTCCCAGGGTGACCTAGCACCCAACA
Organism: Amycolatopsis sp. NPDC059027; assembly: GCF_042739735.1. Lineage (NCBI taxonomy): Bacteria > Bacillati > Actinomycetota > Actinomycetes > Pseudonocardiales > Pseudonocardiaceae > Amycolatopsis > Amycolatopsis sp. NPDC059027. The sequence goes on from NZ_JBHYIK010000016.1 coordinate 38,239, forward strand.
CTTGCGCAAGTGTTTGACTGAGAGGTCGTGGTCCGGTCTACTGTTACCGGTCGCGCCCACCGGGGCCGCGATCGGGTTGCGCGTCGAGCGCGGAAGGAGGTGAGCCGGGTGACCGGCGAAGGAAGTAGTCCCAGCGGCCACGCGGAACACCGGCCGGAACCGGGAGCATCCCGGTAACCGCACACGGTCCGCGTGGAAGACAACGTTGTCAGCACGGCAGCCACCTCCACCGACAGGACCGTTCTCATGGTGCGTACCTCCCCCGCCCCCGTGACCCGCCCCCACGGCGACGCGCGGCTGGCCGACCTCGCCGACGCACCGGTGCTGACCGTGTTCCAGAGCCTCGAAAGCTCTCCGAAGGGTCTCACCGAAACCGAAGCCGAGGAACGGCTGAGCCGCCACGGTGACAACACCGAGCCCACGACCGCAGGACACGGTCTCGCCGCGCACGTGCTCGACGCCGTCCGCAGCCCGTTCGTCGCACTGCTGACCGGACTTGGCGTCGTCTTCGTCGTCCTCGGCGACCTGCGCGGCACGATCACCGTCGCGATCATGGTCACGCTCAGCGTGGTGCTGCGGTTCTGGCAGCACACCCGCTCCGACCGCGCCGTCCGCGCGCTGCTCGGGCAGGTCGGCACCACCGTCACCGTCCGCCGCCGCGGTGACGCGACGCTCCCGCCCCTCGACCGCGAGGTACCGCCGTCGGACCTCGTTCCCGGCGACGTCGTCCGGCTCGGCCCCGGCGACATCGTGCCGGCCGACCTGCGTGTCGTGGCGGCATCCGACCTCGTCGTGGACCAGTCCGCGCTCTCCGGCGAGGGCCTGCCGGTCGCCAAGCGTGTCCCCTCACCGCGTCCGCGCCGGCTCCGCGCGGTGGACCGGCCCGGCCTCGTCGACGCGCCGTCGCTGTGCTTCGCCGGGACGTCGGTGGTGTCCGGCAGCGCCACCGCCGTCGTGATCGCCACCGGGGCGCACACCTACTCCGGCTCACTCGCCCGCGCGACGGCGACACCGCGCGCGGTGTCGAGCTTCGACCTCGGCGTCCGCGCGGTCGGGTGGACGCTGATCCGCTTCATGCTCGTCATGGTCCCGATCGTGCTGGTGATCAGCGGGACGGTCTCCGGGGACTGGCCGCAGGCCGTGATGTTCGCCGCCGCGGTCGCGGTCGGCCTCACCCCGGAGATGCTGCCGGTCATCGTCACCACGAACCTCGCGCGCGGCGCGTCCCGGCTGTCCCGGCGCAAGGTCATCGTCAAGCGGCTCAACGCCATCCAGGACCTCGGCGCGATGGACGTGCTGTGCGTCGACAAGACCGGAACCCTCACCGAGGACCGCGTCGCCTACGCACACAGCGTCGATCTCGCCGGGCGGCCGGACGGCGAGGCCGCCGAGTACGCCTGCCTTGCCGTGCAGTTCCAGGACTTCCCGCACAACCGCCTCGACGAGGCCATCCTCGAACAGCTCGCCGATCCCGAGGACGCCCTGCTCGCCGACGCGATGTTCTCGCCCGTCGACGAGATCGCGTTCGACCCGGCCCGGCGCCGCTCCACGGTCATCCTGCGCGGCCCGGAGGACGGGCACCTGCTGATCACCAAGGGCGACCCCGACGACGTCCTGTCCCGCTGCACGCACGCGCGGGAATCGGGCGCGATCGTGGAACTCGGCAAGGCCGAACGCGCGCAGGCCGCCGACGTCGTCCGCGGTTACGCCCAGAACGGGATGCGCGTCCTCGCGGTCGCCGCGAAACAGGGCGAGGCCCGGTTCGTCCCGTACACCGAGGAGGACGAACAGAACCTCGTCCTCGTCGGGTTCGTGGGGTTCGTCGACCCGGTCCGTGACGACGCCGCCGACGCGGTGCGTTCGCTCCAGCGGCACGGCGTCGCGCTCAAGCTCCTCACCGGGGACAACCGGTACGTCGCCGCGCAGGTGGCGGCGCTGGCCGGGATCCCGGTCGGGGAAATCGTGCTGGGCCACGAGATCGACGAGGCCGACGACGCCGCGCTGCGCGAACTCGTCGCGAAGACCACGGTGTTCGCGAAGCTCACCCCGGCGCACAAGGCCAGGATCGTGGCCGCGCTCAAGACCGCCGGGCACGCCGTCGGCTTCCTCGGCGACGGCGTCAACGACGGGCCCGCACTGCGCACCGCCGACGTCGGCATCGCCCCGGACACCGCCACCGCGGTGGCGAAGGACGCCGCCGACCTGATCCTGCTCGACCGCGATCTCGGCGTGCTCGCGCGCGGTGTGGTCGAGGGCAGGCGGACGCTCGGCAACACGCTCAAGTACGTCCACATCACCGCCGGGCAGAACTTCGGCAACGTGCTGACCGTCGTCCTGGCCGCGTTGTTCCTGCCGTTCCTGCCCATCCTGCCGATCCAGCTCGTGGTGCAGAACCTGCTCTACGACGGGGCGCAGCTCGCGCTGCCGTGGGACCGCGTCGATCGCGGGTACCTCGCGAAGCCCCGTCGCTGGGACGCCAAGGGCATGGTCCGGTTCATGCTGGTGTTCGGTCCGCTCAGCTCGCTGTTCGACCTCACCACGTTCGCCGTGCTGTGGTGGGTGTTCGACGCGGGCGGGCATCCGGCGGTGTTCCAGACCGGCTGGTTCGTCGAGGGCCTGCTCACCCAGCTGCTCGTGGTCCTCGTGCTCCGGACCGCGGCCCCGCTGCGCGGCACGCCGCCCGCCACCGCCGTGGTGTGGGCGACCGCGGCCGCCGCACTGACCGGGATCGCGCTCACCCTGCCGCCGCTCGCCGACGCGCTGCGCCTGACCCCGCCACCCGCCGGGTACCTGCTCTGGCTGTTCCCGCTGGTTCTCGGCTACCTGCTCGCCGCGCACCTGGTCAAACGGATCTGGCTGCGCCGATCGTCGGGCACGTGGTGGTAACGCCGCCCGGCTGACCACTCCCTCCACACCGAACAGTCCACATCGGATCGTCCATACCGGACGATTCGCGGCCTGACGCTGCCCTTTCACGCCCTCTGAAGAGAAGAACGAGTTCTCCCATGTCCCTGCTTCGCACCTTTCCCAGCCGTGGCGCGCTGACCCGGCCACGCCGCCGTACCGCCGCCGATGTCGTCGTGTTCCTCGGCGCGGCCGTCCTGTTGTGGGCCCTGATCCGGCTCACCCACGGCGCCGCCGTGCCGTGGGACCAGGCGACCGCACCGTCCACTGTGTCCACCGATCCCGCCGAACTCCCTTACTACGCGGCACGTTCGCTGCTGCGGATGTTCCTCGCCCTCGCCGCATCGACGGTGTTCACCTTCGTCTACGCCACCGCCGCCGCCCGCTCACGCCGCGCGGCGAAGGTACTCCTCCCACTGCTCGACATCCTCCAGTCGGTGCCGATCCTCGGGTTCCTCTCGGTGACGATCACCGGGTTCATCGCACTGTTCCCCGGTTCGCAGCTGGGTTTGGAAGGCGCGGCGGTGTTCGCGATCTTCACCTCGCAGGCGTGGAACATGACGTTCTCCTTCTATCACTCGCTCGTCACCCAGCCCCGCGAGCTGGACGAGGCCGCACGGCTGCTCCGGCTCTCGCGCTGGCAGCGGTTCTGGCGGCTCGACGCGCCCAGCGGGATGATCGGACTGGTCTGGAACGGGATGATGAGCTTCGGCGGCGGGTGGTTCTTCCTGGTCGCGGCGGAGGCGCTCAGCGTCGACAACCACACCTACGCACTGCCCGGTATCGGCGCCTACGTGAAGACCGCGAGCGACGCCGGGGAGCTGGACCACGTCCTGCTCTCGATCGTGGCCATGATCGTCATGGTCGTCGGCGTCAACGTGCTCTTCTGGCGGCCGCTCACCGCGTGGGCCGAGCGGTTCCGCAACGAGGAGGCCGAGGCCGCCGAGGCGCCGCGCAGCCTGGTGCTGATGCTGCTGCGCCGGTCCCGCGTCCCCGCGTTCCTCTCCCGGTTCCTCGGCAAGCTCGTGTTCCCGCTGGACCGGGCCATGGCGGTGTTCGGGCTGGGCGAGCATCCGCTGCGGACCTCGGCGTTCCGGCGGCGGATCGGCGACGTCGTGTTCGCGGTCATCGTCACCGCGGCGATCGCCTGCGGCCTGTTCTTCATGATCGGCTTCATCGACCGCACGGCGGGTTTCGGCGAGATCGGCCACGCGCTGCTGCTCGGCCTCGTCACCTTCGGCAGGGTCGTGCTGCTCGTCGTGGTGGCGACGGTGATCTGGGTGCCGGTCGGAGTCTGGATCGGGATGAACCCGAAGGTGTCGCGGCTGGCGCAGCCGCTGGTCCAGATCCTCGCCAGCTTCCCGGCCAACTTCCTGTTCCCGCTCGTCACCGCGGTGCTCGTGGCGACCGGGATCAGCCTGAACTGGGGCGGGATCCTGCTGATGGCGCTCGGCGCGCAGTGGTACATCCTCTTCAACGTCATCGCCGGGGCGTCGGCGATCCCGCACGACCTGCGTGAGGCCTCGGCCAACCTGCGGCTGCCGTGCGCGTTGTGGTGGCGGCGGCTCGTGCTGCCCGGGATCTTCCCCAGCTACGTCACCGGCGGGATCACCGCGGCGGGCGGCGCGTGGAACGCCTCCATCGTCTCCGAGATCGTGAGCTACAACGGCACCACGCTGCACGCCACCGGGCTCGGCGCGTACATCAAGGACGCCACCGAGTCCGGTGACTACGGGCGCCTGCTCATCGGCGTCGTCGTGATGAGCGTCTTCGTCGTCAGCCTCAACCGCTTGTTCTGGCGCAGGCTTTCCACCCTCGCCGAGCAGCGCTACTCGCTCTGACCATCCACTGTAGACGGAGGTTTCCCATGACCACGACCACCACCCCGGCCACCCGCACCGGTGAAGTCCTGATCAGCGTCGACGCGGTGAGCAAGAGCTTCACCGGCGCGGCGGGCGACGAGTTGCGGGTGCTCGAGGACATCCGGCTCGACCTGCGCGCGGGCGAGATCGTCGCGCTGCTGGGCCGCTCCGGCTCCGGCAAGTCGACGCTGCTGCGGACCATCGCCGGGCTCATCGCCCCGACCCGCGGCGGCGTCCGGTATCGCGGTGACGAACTACGCGGCGCCAATCCCGGGACCGCCATGGTGTTCCAGTCCTTCGCGCTGATGCCGTGGCTGACCGTCCAGGACAACGTCGAACTGGGTCTCGCGGCACAGGGCGTCCCGCCACGGGAACGTCGTGAGCGCGCGTTGGCGGCTATCGACCTCATCGGCCTCGACGGCTTCCAGTCGGCGTACCCCAAGGAACTCTCCGGCGGGATGCGGCAGCGCGTCGGTTTCGCGCGGGCCCTGGTGCTCGAACCGGACGTGCTGCTGATGGACGAGCCGTTCTCGGCGCTCGACGTGCTCACCGCGGAGAACCTGCGCGGCGAGCTGATGGACCTGTGGGAGACCACGAACTTCCCGACGAAGGCCATCTGCATCGTCACGCACAACATCGAGGAGGCGGTCCAACTCGCCGACCGCGTCATCGTGCTGGGCGCGAACCCCGGCCACATCCGGGCCGAGGTGGACGTCACGCTCGCCCGGCCCCGGGATCGCCGCACGCCGAAGTTCGCCGCCGTCGTCGACCACCTCTACGGCCTGCTCACCGGCCGCGATCCGAACAACCTGGCCGCGGAACCCGCCGAAGCGACGCCGATTTCGCAGCCGCTGCCCTCGGCGTCGGTCGGCGGGCTCGCCGGGCTGGTCGAGATCGTCCACGCCCGCGGCGGCCGTGTCGACCTGCCCGACGTCGCGGCCGAGCTCACCTTCGAGATCGACGACCTGCTCCCCCTCGTCGACGCCGCCGCGATGCTGGACCTGCTGCTCGTGGTCGGCGCCGACCTGTGCTGCACGCCGGTGGGCGATGCGTTCACGACCGCGGACATCCTGCGCAGCAAGGAGATCTTCGCCGAGCAGGTCCGGCAACGGGCGCCGCTGGTCCGCACGATCTCGACGGCGCTGGCGGCCAGCTCGACCGGGAAGATGCGTGCCGACTTCTTCCTCGACCTGTTGCGGCGCGGCTTCTCCGCCGAGGACGCCGAACAGCAGCTCGACATCGCCGTCGACTGGGGCCGCTACGCCGAGCTGTTCGACTACAACACCGACGACCGCCAACTGGTCACGATCCCGGCGCCCTCCATCGTCCACAGTGGATCCCGCTGACGGAGATCTCGCGTGATCAGCCGGAGATCTCGCGTGATTGGGCGGTGCTCCCCGTCAATCACGCGAGATCTCCCCTCAATCACGCCGATGCGCCGTTCGGTCACGCGGACGTGCCGCTGGATCACGCGGCCGGGTCGTCGCCGAGGCCCGCTGTTTCGAGGTCGAGGAGGCGCTGGATCCGGCGGCGGGTCGAGTCGGTGATCACGCCCTGCTCGAACAGACGCGTCAGCTCGGCGCCTTCCACCGCGAGGACTTCGCGGCGCAGCACCCGGTACGCGGCGAAGCGGGACATCCCGTCCGGGTCCTCGCTGTCGTCGGTGCGGATGCGGTCGATGCGGGCCCGCCAGCTCTGCCGGAGCTGATCGACCACGAACTCCGGCGCCGATTCGGTTTCCGCGAGGTGCTCCAGGTGCGAGAGCCCGGCTTCGGCGATCCGCAGGCGGGCGTCGAAGTGCTCGTGGCGGATGTCGGCCGGGTCGAGCGCGATGCCGGTGCGCCGGACCAGCGGCGCGAGCGTGAAGCCCTGCACCACCAGCGTCACCACGATGACCGCGGTCGTCAGCAGCAGCACCAGGTCGCGGGAGGGCAGCGGTGTCCCGTCGAGCGCGGTGAGCGGCAGCGACAACGCGGCGGCCAGCGGCACGACCCCGCGCGCCCCCGCCCACGAGATCACCGCCGGCGCCTGCCACGACACGCGCCCGCCGCCCCGGCGCTGCCGGATCGTGCTCAGCACGAACACCAGCAGCAGCCGTGCCAGCACCAGGGTCACGGCGATCGCGAGGGCCTGCAGCGGCCACCACGCGGTGGTCCCGGTGAGCCGCCGCACCAGCGTCGGCAACTGCAGCCCGATCAGGCCGAAAACCACGCTTTCCAGGAGGAACACCACGGTCTGGTACACCGCGCCGACCTGCAACCGGATGCGGGCGGTGGTCAGCCGCTCCGCCTGCGTCCCGAGGATCACGCTCGCCACGACCACCGCGGTCACCCCGGAGGCACCGACCGACTCGGCCAGCACGTATCCGGCGTACGGCGTCACCAGCGCCACGACGGTCTCCACCATCGGATCCTCGGTGTGCCGCCGGATCACGAAGGCACCCGCCGCGATGATCGCGCCGACGAGCAGACCACCGCCCGCGAGCACGGCGAACTCCGACAGCGTCCGTCCCCACGACGCCGCACCGCCCGCGATGGCGAGGAACAGCGCGACGCGGAACAGCAGGAGGCTCGTCGCGTCGTTGAACAGGCTCTCGGCCTGGATCAGCGCCTGGACCCGGGGCGGCAGCGAAAGACGGCGCGCCAGCGCGGTGACCGCGACCGGGTCGGTGCTCGCCAGCACGGCACCGAGCACGAACGCCATCCCGACCGGCATCGGCGTCACCGCGACCGCGACCCCCACGACCGCCGCCGCCGAAAGCAGCACCAGCCCGACGGCCAGCGTCGCCACCGGCCTGGCGACCGCGCGCAGATCCCGCCACGGCAGTTCCTCGCCCGCGGCGAACAGCAGCGGGGGCAGCACGACGAGGCTGATGATCTCCGGGGTGATCTCGACCGAGGGCACGCCCGGCAGCAGCCCGACGACCACGCCCGCGACGACGAGCAGCGACGGCGCCGGGACCCGCAGGCGATTCGCGAAGGTGGCCACCACCGTCGCGACCACCACGAGGAACAGCACCGTCTCGACACCGCGCATGACCGGGTCCTTTCGTCGTCCAGTCCCGAATGCCGACCAGACTTCCCGGCGCGCCGGGACCACCCTACGTCAAGAACACGTCAAGACCGGACGCAGGTGCGGCCGTCATGTCAGCACGAAACCGCCCGGCACACCCGTCGGCGGATCACCCGAACGGAGACCCGCCGCTGCCGTACGGTGAGGACCGGGAGGTGGATCAATGACCGCGTCACCGGACTCGCTGCCCGCCGTCAGCAGGACCGCCCTCGGGGTGGCCGGCCTGCGCGCGCTCGAAAGCAACCGGCCGGACAAGCTGTTCGACGATCCCTACGCGCGAGCGTTCTTCGAAGCGGGCCGGGCCCTGTTCCCCGAGGCACCGGATTCCGCCGAGGAGCTGACCCCGTCGAATCCGACGAACCGGCTGGGCACGGTGTTCTACGCGCACGTGGTCGTCCGTACCCGGTTCTACGACGAGTACCTGCTCGCCGCCACGGCCGCCGGGTGCGCGCAGGTCGTGCTCCTCGCGGCGGGGCTCGACACCCGTGCGTACCGGCTCGGCTGGCCCGACGGGCTGCGACTGTTCGAACTGGACCTGCCCGACGTCCTCGCGTTCAAGGACGACGTGCTGGCGCGGGAGTCCGCGGCCCCGCGGTGCGCCAGGACCGTGGTCCCGGCCGACCTGCGCGAGGACTGGCCGAGCGAACTCCGCGCGGCGGGTTTCGATCCCACGCTCCCCACCGCCTGGCTTGCCGAAGGGCTGCTGGTCTACCTGTCCTACGACGAGGCCACCCGAATGCTCACGACCGTCGGCGAGCTGTCCGCGGCGGGCAGCAGACTGGCCTGTGAGCACCGTCCCGACGGCGACCAGGACGGGCTCCTCACCCAGGCCCGGGCGCTCCGCGGCGCCGAGAACGTGACCGCGTTGTGGAAGGGCGGGCTCGGCACCCGCGCGACGGACTGGTTCTCCGATCACGGCTGGCAACCGCAGACCTACAGCCGTTCCTCCCTCGCCGTCGCGTACGGCCGCGAAGCCGACGAGACCACCGGCGGCTTCCTCATCGCCGTCCGGGAGCGCTGAAGGGCGACCGCCAGCCGGTGTCCGCGGCCCATCGTTCGGCCGCGGCCATCAGGACCTCGGTGGCGGGCGCCTTGATCTGGCCGTAGTCCGCCCAGTCCGGCACGCTCTCCGCCAGCCGCAGCTTGAACGCTCCCCACGCGTCGCGCGCGGTTTTGTCGGCCCGCAGGTAATCCCGGAACAGCAGCGCGAAGCGCGCGTTGGGACCGGAGTGCTCCCGGATGTGGACGTTGCACCGGCGCGCACCGGGCGGCGGCGCGAAGACGAGTTTCCGGCACCGCGTCCCGGCCGAGGTCTCGACGCGGTTCCACGGCTCCGGGCGGCACCGGAAACCGATGGCACCGAACAGGGAAACCAGGCGTTCCTCGTCGATCGCCGCGACCCGGACCTGGATGTCGACGCAGTCCTTGGCCGCGAGGCCGGGCACCGAGGTCGAGCCGACGTGGTCGATCGCGACGGCGACCTCGCCGAGCGCGTCCCCGACCAGCTTCGCCAGCCGGTCGAACTCGCGGGGCCATTCCGGCCGGTGGCCGACCACCGCCACGGGCGCGATCTCGTCGGGAAACGGCACGGACACGACGGTACCGGTCAGCGCACGGCGCCGATCCGCAGCGGCTTCGTCCCAGGCGCGTCGATCGGCTCGCCGCACGACGCGCACACCGTCTCCGGCTTCAGTTCGGCGCCGCACGCGTGCTGCCACACGGTCGGCGGAGGTCCATTGTGGACGTACTGGTCGCCCCAGGCCATCAGCCCGAGCAGGATCGGCTGGAGCGCGCGGCCCGCCTCGGTCGGCAGGTAGTCATAGCGGGGCGGATGGTCCTCGTACTGGCGCTTTTCGAGCACGCCCGCCTCGACGAGCTTGCGCAGCCGGGCGGCGAGGATGTCGCGGCTCGCGCCGGTGTTCTCGGCGATCTGGTTGAAGCGCCGCTCCCCCAGCATGATCTCCCGCAGCGCGAGCAGGCTCCAGCGTTCGCCGATCACCTCCAGCGCGTCCGCGATCGAGCAGTCCCGCCCGCGCGCCGCCATCCCGGACCTCCTTCGGTCGTCAAATCCAACCTAGCACGTGGACCCGCTGTTGTGACTCCGGCAACACGGGAACCTTCAGCGGGTTGTGGAATCCAACTCACTGGGCGTATACCGGATTTCCTCAGGCACAGAAGGAGGAACGGGCCATGACGGACGCAGTGATCATCGACGCGGTACGCACCCCGATCGGCAAGGGCAAGCCGAACGGCACCCTCGCCGGGGTGCATCCGGTCGACCTGCACGCGCACGCGATCCGGTCGCTGGTGGAGCGGACCGGGATCGACCCCGCGCGGGTCGACGACGTCATCAGCGGCGCGGTCGGCCAGATCGGCGAGCAGAGCATGAACACCGCGCGCTGGGCCGCGCTCGCCGCCGGGCTGCCCGAATCGGTGCCGGCGGTGACGGTCGACCGCCAGTGCGGCAGCAGCCAGCAGGCCGTGCACTTCGCCGCGCAGGGCGTCATCAGCGGGGCCTACGACGTCGTGATCGCCTCGGGCGTCGAGTCGATGAGCCGGGTGCCGATGGGCAGCCAGTCCGCCGGGCAGGACCCGTTCGGCAGCGGTGTCGCGGCGCGGTACCCGGAAGGGCTGGTACCGCAGGGAATCAGCGCCGAGCTGATCGCCGCGAAATGGGGGTTCTCGCGTGAACGCCTCGACGTGTACGCCACCGAAAGCCACCGCCGCGCCGCCGCGGCGTGGGCCGAAGGGCGCTTCGCCCGCGAGGTCGCCCCGCTCAAGGCGCCCCGCCCGGACGGGACGCTCGCCGACGTCACCACCGACGAGACCGTCCGCCCCGGCACGACCCCGGAGATCCTCGCCGGGCTGCGGCCCGCCTACCGCGCGGACGTCTGGGAACAGCGGTTCCCCGAACTCGACTGGCGGGTCACCGCGGGCAACGCGTCGCCGATCAACGACGGCGCCGCCGCCGTGCTGATCACCAGCAGCGAGACCGCGGCGAAGCTCGGGCTGCGTCCCCGCGCGCGGCTGCACAGCTTCGCCGTCGCGGGCGACGACCCGATCTACATGCTCACCGGGATCATCCCGGCCACCCGCAAGGTGCTCGACCGGGCCGGACTGTCCCTTTCGGACATCGACGCCTTCGAGGTGAACGAGGCGTTCGCGAGCGTCGTGCTGGCGTGGCAGGCCGAGCTCGGCGCCGACCTGGCGAAGGTGAACGTCAACGGCGGCGCGATCGCGCTCGGCCACCCGCTCGGCGGCAGCGGCGCGCGGCTGCTCACCACGCTGCTGTCCGTGCTGGAGCAGACCGGCGGCCGCTACGGCCTGCAGACGATGTGCGAGGCGGGCGGACTGGCCAACGCGACCATCGTCGAACGCCTCTGATCATCCGCAGGGGCCTCGTTGAGCGACTCTGCGTCCCTCAACGAGGCCCCTGCGGGCCGCTGCCGAGACGCACCGGGGGCGTCCCCTCGGTGCGTACCCCCAATTCTCAGCACGCGCGCGTGGAAACGAACTCCCGCAACGAGGCCACCGCCTTCCCGGTGTCGGCGGAATCGACATGGAACACCTCGTCGAAGCCGAGCCCCAGCAGCTCGGCGCGGGGATCGCCGCCCGCACCGAGCCTGCCGCCGAGCACGGCGGTGAGACCGCTGAGCGCGGGATCGGCCCGTACCTTCGAGATCACCCGCGCGGCCTCCGCCTGGCCCCGGCCGGTGACCGTGCTCAGTACCAGGCAGTCCGGCCGTTCCCGGCGGCAGGCGGCGAGGACCCGCGCCACGTCCGCACCGGCGCCGAGGTTCACCACCTCGTGCCCCATGCCCTCCATGATCAGCTGCAGTGCCACCAGGTTCCACGCGTGTGTTTCCGACGGAAGACCGGAGAGCACGATCTTCAGCGAGCGGCAGGCCCGCGGGCGGCGCCGCGTGGCGCGGGAGTATCGGAACGTGGTCATGGTTCGTTGCGCCCCCTGAGTTCGACGCGGCGAAGAACGTGCACCGGCACCTCCCTGCCACCAGCGGCCCCCCAGCCGACCACCAGATCGTGACGCCTTCCCCACGCGCGCACATGGGGGCGCGGACCCCAAATTCCGCTCCCGCCCCCGGCCCGCCGCGTACCGGGCGCGCGCGGAACGCGGGCGGACACCCCCGCGTTCGCTGCCCCAACGGGCGGACCTGGCGCCGCTAGCCGACGATCCTCGCAGGTCAGGACGTCGTGGCGGACGCGAGCCGGAAAATACGCGTCTCGCCCCCATGTGCCCGCCCTGTCCCCGCTGGCACCATCATCGGAGTGATTCCCGAGCGGCCCACCACGGCCCTGCCACCGGGCTGGTGGACCCCCGGCCACACGGCGCGCGAACGGCGCGCCGACGAAACCCGCCCGGACTGGGCGGCCTTCATCGCCGAAGCCCTCAGCACGAACGTGACGAGTGCTCCTCAGGCGCCCGAGGACTGGCGGGCGACGTTCGCCGGTGTGTTCCACCCGCTCGTCGACGTCGTCCGCCACCGCCTCGGCCAGGCCGCCGCGGATCTGGCGCGCGTCGACGAGAGCACCCTCACCGAGCGGGTGGCGGCCGAGGTCGGGGACCGGCTCGTCACGATCGCCGTACGGACACTGGTGCGTGAGCTCAACCGGGCCAGGACGGCGGGCACGCTCGACGGCTCGACCCCCGAGGAACGGTTCGCCGACTTCGCCCGCCGCACCGGCACCCGGGAGGGGCTCACCGGCCTCTTCACGACGTATCCCGTGCTCGCCCGGCTGCTCGGGCAGCTGTGCCTCCAGGCTGTCGAGTCCACTGTGGAGCTTCTCGACCGCTTCACCACCGATCGCGCGCGCATCGCCGAAAGCTTCGCCGACGGCGATCTCGGGACCTTGCTGCGGGTGTATGGCGGCGCCGGGGACTCGCACCAGCGCGGCCGGTCCGTCCGGCTGCTCGAATTCTCCAGCGGGCACAAGGTGATCTACAAACCGCGTCCGCTGAGCCTGCACACCCGGTTCTCCGGCATCGTGGGCTGGCTCAACGCGCGGGTTCCCGGCCTCGAACTCCGCACCGTGGACGCGCTGGCGCGGCCGGGTTACGGCTGGCTCCGGTTCGTCGAGCACCGGCCGTGCGCGTCCCTCGACGACGTCGACCGGTTCTACCGGCGGCAAGGGGTCCTGCTGGCCCTGCTGCACGCGCTCGACGCCACCGACGTCCACTACGAGAACGTCATCGCCTGCGGAGACCAGCCCGTGCTCGTCGACGTCGAAACGTTGCTCCAACCGGCGCTGCCCACGCCGGGGCGCCAGCCGGATCCCGCCGCGGACGTGCTTTCCCGCTCCGTGCAGCGCACCATGCTGCTCCCCCAGCTCCTCGTCGGCGAACGGGGCGCCATCGACGTCTCCGGGCTCGGCGGGCGCGGCGGTCAGCTGCCGAGCGACCAGGTCCGCTGGCTCGACGCGGGCACCGACCGGATGCGGCTCGGGCGGATCCCCGGGATCCTGCCCGGCGCGCTCAACCGGCCCCGCCTCGACGGGCGCGACGTCGATCCCGCCGAGCACACCGCCGCCCTGTTGAGCGGATTCCGGACCGGTTACGACACGATCGCGGACGCCCACGACGAGCTGGCCCGGCTGGTGCGCGAGGGCGGGGGCGACACGATCCGCGTGCTGATCCGGCCGACCAACTTCTACGCCCGGATCCTCGACGAAACCACCCATCCTGACCTGCTGCGCGATGCGCAGGACCGGGACGGCGCCTTCGATCTGCTGGCCACCGACTCTGCGGGCGACCTCGTCCGCGAGCAGCTGGTCCCGGCCGAACGCGAAGATCTCTGGGCCGGGGACGTGCCGATGTTCACCACGCGCCCGACGTCGTCCGCGCTCTGGGATTCGGGAGGGAACCGGATCGACGGCATGCTCGCCTCGCCCGCGCTCGACGCCGTGCTCGGGAAGCTCGGCGCGATGAGCACGGTGGACCAGCGCGATCAGGAATGGCTGATCTCCGCCGCGGTCGCGAGCGGCGCGGCCGAGGTCACGCATCGCTGCGCGGACATCGTCGCCGACGCCGCGCCCAGCAACGCGCCGGGCACCGCGCAGCTGCTCGTCACCGCGTGCGGGATCGCCGACCGGATCCTCGCCCGCGCCTTCGGCGACGAGCGGCGCGCGAACTGGCTCGGGCTCGAGGTGATCGACGAGCGGTACTGGGCCGTGCTGCCCATGGGCGCGGGCCTCGGCGAGGGCTACACCGGCGTCGCGCTCTTCCTCGCCCAGCTCGCCGAGCTGTCCGGGATCGCGCGCTACCGCGATCTCGCGGCCCAGGCCGTGCGACCGCTCCCGGCACTGCTCGAAAAGATGCGGGCCGACCGGGAACTCGCCGACGCCGCGGGCTGCGGCGGGCCGCTCGGGCTCGGCGGCGTCGCCTACGCCGCCACCCGGCTGACGGCCCTGCTCGGCGACGACGTGCCCGCTGGACTCGTGGAACAGGCCGTGGCCGCGATGCCCGCGGCGGGCCCGGACACCCCGGCGGAGTACATGACCGGGCTCGCCGGCGGGCTCGCCGCGATGCGGGCCGTCCACGCGGCAACCGGTCTCGACCAGGCCGACCGGCTCGCGCAGCGGTACGCCGAGTTGCTGCTCGACCGCGGACCGTCCGCGGACGCCGGCTTCGCGACCGGTGCGGCGGGCATCGCGTGGGCGCTCGCCGGGGCACACCACCGGGTGGACTTCCGGACGTCGGGACGGGCCGGGTTCGCCGCCTTTTGGGGCGCCGGCCGCGGCTGGTGCGGCGGCCTCGCCGGCGCCACGCTGGCCCACGCGCAGGTCGGCGCCGACAACGCCGTTCTGGACGAGGCCGTCGCCGTGTTGGCCGATCAGGCACCCCTCAAGGACATGAGCCTCTGCCACGGCGAAGCGGGGATCGTCGAAGCCTTGTGCGTGCTGGCCGAAGATGGTCACACTGGCGCCGCCGCCGCGGTCCGATGCCGTGTCGGCACGCTGCTGGCGGCTCTGGATCGCCACGGCCCGCGGTGTGGCACACCAGGCGCCGTGCCGTCCCCGGGGCTGCTGACCGGCCTGGCCGGGATCGGCTACGGGCTGCTGCGGCTGGGATTCGCCGAGCGGGTCCCGTCCGCACTGCTGTTGCGGCCGGGGGCGGCGAACAGCACCACGGAGAGGGGAACCATCGATGCTGGAGAACAGCCTGTCGGGTAACGACGACGCGATCGGCGAGATCGTGCTGCCCACGCCCACGACGTCGGCACGGCGCAACAACGCGCTCGCGGGTGCCTTGCCGCACGCCAGCGCGGACACCGTGCACACGATTCACAGCACGCCGGTCTGCACGGTCGCCACCACGCATCCGTTCTGATCGGTACACAGGCTCACCACAGGGGAAAACGCATGTACGACAAGGAAGAACCCGGCGCCGAGGACCCGCTCGGCGCCGTGCTGCTGCCGCGTCCGAGCGGCATCGGGAAGCGTAACCAGGCGCTGGCGGGCGGCGGGACCGCGATGAGCGCCAACCCGCTGGTCACGCTGCAGGGCGACCCCGGCTCGCCCTCGGTCGCCACCGCGCTCACGGTGCTGATCGGATCGTAGGCGAGGCGGAATTCCCGGGGTGGCGGGACCGGCCGGTGCCGCCACCCCGGCTTCGCCGGGAAATCGGCTGAGCGCTCACTCGAAATCGCGTAGCCTTCTCGCGCGGCAATCACTGCGGCTGTCGGCCTAATGCGCTGAGCCGACGGGTTCCCTTGTGCGCACCGGGTCCGTTCCGATACTGTCATCAGGTCGATAAGCAAATGTCCGGGTCAATTTCGACGATGGAAGTGGCCTGATGATCAACGGCTTTCGCAGAAAAAAACTCTCCCGTCATCGGGAAATCAGTGTGCCGGTCGCACTCGGTGCCGCCGACGACCGGCTCACGCTTTGGGCATCGCCGGGCGAGTACCCCGTCTACGATTCCTACGACTACGACTACATGGCCGAAGACAAAGTATGCGAGGCCGCCTACGAATCCGCGTTGCGCGCGGTGTCGGCCGGCCGCACCGTGCTGGACATCGGCACCGGACGTGACCTGGACTGGGCCACGCTGGCGCTGGAGTACGGCGCACGCCACGCCACCGCTGTGGAAGGCTTGGAAAGCACGGCCGTGCTCGCGCGGAAAACACTGGAGAAATCCCCGTATCGCGACCGGCTCACCCTGGTCCGGTCCTGGTCGACCGAACTGGAAACCGATCGGCGTTTCGACCTCTGCGTATCCGAGATCATCGGTTCGATCGGCGGATCGGAGGGAGCGGCGGCCGCACTCGCCGACGCGCACGCCCGGTTGCTGGCACCGGGCGGGGTCATGGTGCCGGACCGGTGCGTGACGATGGCGGGCGGTATCTGTGTGCGGGATATCGTGCCGGATCTGGCTTTCCATCCCGAATCGCTGCCTTATCTCGATCGGATTTTCACCAGTACCGGTCATCCGTTCGACGTGCGGCTGCTGCTCAGTCATCCCACGCCCGAAGCGCTATTGACCGACCACGCCCCGGTGGAAACGCTCGAATTCGCGGCGGGTGTGACCGTCGAGGCGGTCGAGACCGCCGAACTCACCGTCCACACGGCGGGCCGCATCGACGGGCTGCTGCTGTGGATCAACCTCTGGGCCCTCCCGCAGGATCCGCCGATCGACGCTCTTGCCACCGAAACGGCGTGGGGCACCACCTATCTCCCCTGTTTCGACGAGCCCGTCGACGTGCGGCCCGGCGACCGGTTGTCCGTCCGATTCGGACGGACGCTGAGCGATAACGGCAGGCATCCGGACTACCACCTGCGGGCCCGGCTGGAAACGGTGACGGGTACCCACCACGGTGCGTTCCT
This sequence comes from Amycolatopsis sp. NPDC059027, assembly GCF_042739735.1. Lineage (NCBI taxonomy): Bacteria > Bacillati > Actinomycetota > Actinomycetes > Pseudonocardiales > Pseudonocardiaceae > Amycolatopsis > Amycolatopsis sp. NPDC059027. Next base: position 54,918 of record NZ_JBHYIK010000016.1, read on the forward strand.
GTCCACCCACCACGGCCGGGTCTTCCGGAGCAATCCCCTGTACCAGGAGATCTTCTCCGTTCGGTGAACGGCTTTTCACCCCGGCACCGGCAGGTGCGCGGGGATCGGCTGGGTCAGGCAGCGGATGCCGCCCCCGCCCCAGGCGAGGGTGCGGGCGGGAACGCCGACGACCTCGCGGCCGGGAAACTCCGTCTCGAACATCGCGAGCGCGGCCTCGTCCTCGGGGACACCGCCCACCGGCACCACGACGGCGCCGGTGGGCAGGGCGAAGTTCACGTAGTTCAACGCGATGGCCTCGTCCCCCAGGTAGATCTCCGGGTACTGGGGGATCTCCACGACCTCCAGCCGGCGCCCGCGCGCGTCGGTGCTCGCGCGCAGCACGTCGAGATTGCGCGCCAGCCGTCCCTCGTCCGGCTCACCGCAGTCCTTCCCGGTCTGCGCGAGCACCCGCCCCGGTGCGAGGAACGCCGCCACACCGTCGACATGCCCGTCCGTCTCGTCCCCGAAAAGGCCGTGTGGCAGCCATATCACCACCTCGGCGCCGTAGGCCTCCGCCACGATCCGGGTCAGTTCTTCCTTGCCCCGTCCCGGGTTCCGGCGGAGCAGGCACTCCTCGCCGGCGATCAGCGTGCCCTCGCCGTCGGTGAGCACCGCCCCGGCGTCCACCACCGCCGTCATCCGCCGGGACGGGACGCCGAGCAGCGCACACAGTTTGCGCGCCACCGCCGCATCCCGCCGCCACGCGACGGCCTTCCGCCCCCAGCCGTCGAATCCGGGATCCAGCCCGGCCACCGCGCCGTGCTCGCCCACCCCGAACACCGGGCAGGTGTCCCGGGCCCACAGGTCGTCGCAGGCGAGTTCGGCAACCCGCACCGCGAGGCCGCAGCGTTCGCGCGCTTCCGCCGCGACCGCGGGATGCGCGAGGACGAGCACGGGTTCGAACCGGGCGATCGTGCGTGCGACGGTGACGAACTCGCGCTGCACATCGGCCAGATGCCGTCCCCACACCCGGTGCAGCCAGGGCCACACCAGCACATACGCGCTGTGCGGCTCCCATTCGGCCGGGACCCGGGTCATCGGGGCGGCCGGTCGCCGTTGACCCGGGTTCCGGAGGCGTCGACCAGTTCGCGGTACACCGGATCCGAGCGCAGCAGTTCCTCGTGCCTGCCGACCGCACGCACCTCGCCGTCCTCCAGAAACACGAGGCGGTCCGCCTCCACGGCGACCGAGAGCCGGTGCGTCACCGCGAGCACGATCCGGTCGCGTGCCTCGTGGGCAAGGGAATCCAGCAGCACCCGCTCGCTGATCGCATCCAGCTGCGACGTCGCCTCGTCCAGCAGCAGCACGTCCGCGCCTCGCAGCAGGGCCCGCGCGACGGCCAGCCGCTGCCGCTGCCCACCCGAGATCGCCACCCCGCGCTCCCCGACTCGCGTGTCGAGGCCCTCGGGCAGCGAATCCACCCAATTCGTCAAGGCCACCGAACGCAACGCCCGCCGGAGTTCCGCCTCGGACCCTTCGGCGCCGTACAACGCCGCCTCGCGCACGGTTTCGCCCAGCAGCGGCGCTTCCTGCTGGACGTAGGCCATCCGATGGCGCAGCTCGGCGCGGTCCAGCTCCCGCACGTCCACGCCGTTGAGCAGCACCCTGCCCTTGTCCACGTCGGCGAACCGCTCCATCAGGCTCAGCAGCGTCGTCTTGCCCGCGCCGGAGGTACCCACGAGCACCGTGAGCCCGACCGGAGCGACGAACCCGACATCGCGGAGCACGGGCTGGTCCCGGTACCCGAACCACACCCCTTCGCAGCGCACCTCCGGCGGGCCGTCCGGTATCCGCACCAAAGCGGTCGACGCGGGCCGGGGACGCTCGGTCGGCAGGTCCCGGAGTTCCTCCACCCGGCGCACGGCCGCCAGTCCCTCGGAGATCTCCGACGCGGCGTGGAACACGGACTCGACAGGCTCGTGCAGATACATCAGATACAGCAGGAAGGCGACCAGATCGCCGACGCCGAGGGTGCCGTCGGCCACCCGCGTGGCGCCGACGGCGAGCACGATCAGGAAGGTCAGGTCCACCGACGCGCCCGCGATCACCTCGACCCAGGCCTCCGCGCGCACCGACCGCACCCCGGCGCGATAGGCGGCGTCGGCCTCCGACCCGATCCGGTGTTCCTCCGCCCGCTCGGTGCCGGACGCCTTGACCGTGCGGAAGGCGATCAGTACCCGTTGCAGCGCCGAGGTCATCGACGCGACCCTGGCCTGTTCCTGCTCGACGGCCTCGCCCACCCGCCGCAGCGCGAACTTCTCGCCGAAGGTCGTGACCGCGAACAGCCCGACGACCAGGCCGAGCATACCGAGGTCGATCGTGCCCATCAGGACGATCGCGGCGAGCACCGCCACCGGCGCGGCCGCGGCGTTGATGACCGCGCCGCCGACGGTCTCCTGCAACAACGTGGTGTCGCTGCCGACCCGCGAAAGGAAGTCGCCCACCGGGCGGCGTTCCACCGCGGCGACGGTCCCGGCCAGCACCCGCCGGGTCAGCCGGCGGCGCATGTCCCGGACGAGTCCCATGCCCGTCCGCCCGAGGAGGAAGGTGCAGACCCAGGACAGCACCATGCCGACGAGCGCGATCCCGGCGAGCATCACCACGGGCCCGATCAGCCCGCGGCTGCCCTCCTCCAGATGCTCCATCACCCAGCGGGCGACCAGCGGTTGCACCAGGGTGGCGCCGTGCGCGACCAGTTCCAGGAACAACAGGCCGATGAGCAGGGGGCGAACGGGTTTCAGATAATGCCAGAGCACCCGCAGCGCCTTGCGGTGCGTACCGGGTTCCGCGGTGGTTTCGGATTCGGATTCCGTTTCGGGGTGCGGCGGTGCCTGCACGACGATCTCCTCGATCACACGAAGTCCGCGCGCGAAACGCACGGAGGAGCCGGGAAAGGGCACCACAAGGTTTCGTCCCGCGAACGCGATTCCCCGTTCGGCACGTCGGCCGTGCCGCCGGGCCGATTCCGGCCGGGCGGCACGATCGGCGCGCGTCTTCAGATCAGCTGGAACGCGTAGGAATAGCGGTTGAGGTGCAGCACCATGCACGAGAGCAGCGCGCCGCCCTTGTGGTACTCACTGAGGTTGATCAAACTCAGCTCGAAGGCCAGGTTTCCGGCGATATCCTCCAGTGCGCGGTTCTTGCCGATCTCGGACTGGTAGTCCTCGGTCCCCACCTTCAGATCGTGGATGTGCGAGGCGTTGAGGATCGTGTTGTGCAGCCGCACCGAGTTGCAGATACCGGCATAGCACAGATCCGCGCTGACGTCGATGATCTCGGTGTACTGTTCGAGTTCGGCGATCTCGTCCTCCTCGTACATTTCGGTGCACACCAGTGTCTGTTCCCTGGTGATCGGGAATACGGTGCAGTCGAGGTGGTAGAGATACCGGTCGGTCGATTCGAGTTTGACGACCTTCATGTCGAACTCGCGTTCCATCCAGTCGTAGGTCTCCCGCTGGGAACGCTGTCCGTACCCGCCGACGTAGACGTTGTCGTGGAGGTGCTTCAGCTCGGCCTCCCCCTCGAACCAGGTCTCCGGCACGAAGGTCCGGTACCCCATCGACTCGAAGAACGGGACGCCGACCGCGGTCTCCCCACGCCGCGGCACCGAGGCGAAATTCGACACGACCACGGTGTCCTTGTCCGGCAGGTGTTCCAGCACGATCCCGAGGTTCGCGGTGAACACCAGGTCCTGCAGGCCGTCGGTCCGCGGGGTCGGCAGGACGTAGACCAGCGCGTCGCCGGCGAGGAAGCCGTACAGTTCGAGGAACTGGGTCATCGCCTTCCTGGTGTCCGGAACCCGTTCGGCCTCCGCCAGCTCCTCCATCCAGATGTTGTTCGCCACCTCGGTCCGGTAGGAGAAGGGCGCGTTGAGCAGGAACGCCGGACGCTGCAGCTGGGTCGGGTTGGCCGCGGGCCGGTCCGGCCCGGTTCCCGTGGCGGGTCCCGCGGGGGCCGGGGTGGTCGTCGACGTCATCTCGCCGCTCCTTCCGCTTCGGAGGTGTCCCGGTCCGTGATCCGAACCAGCGGGTCGACGCCGCCCTCGACGTGGTCACCCGTCCGCTGCAGCGGCGTGAGGTCGTAGCGATCCGACACGGGGATCACCAGGTCCACCTGGGAGCCGTACCGGATCTGCGAAAAGCGATCTCCCTGGGAGACCGGCTGATTCTGTTTCAGTTCGAAGGGAGTGATCGAGTCGACGTCGTAGTCGGCGATCTGCAGGACGTAGTACGGCCCGTTCAGATCCGCGTTGTCGAACCTGTTGACCACGCGCTGGTTGTTGTGCAGGTACTCGGCGTCCCCCGTCGCGATCCGGAGCTCCTCCACCAGTTCCTTCTCCACCGCGAGCATCGGGAGGTTCAACGTGTCGATCGAGTCGAGCTCCCGGTAGGAGAGCCGCCCGGAGTAGGGCACCCGGTTGACGTGCACGTCGAAGAAGGTCATGAAGATGCCGATGACCAGGCTCGTCCTGTCGTAGGAGGGATCGCGCAGCGCGTCCCGCAGGGAATACGGCTTCCCCTTGATGTCGACCAGGCAGTCGCCCGGCTCGACGACCTCCTGATAGAGGATGACCCCGTCGGCGGGCGAGAAGAAATAATAGGGGTCGATGTAGGCGGGCCGGGTCGGATCACGAAAGAAGTAGTACTGGGACAGCCAGGACAACGATTTGTCCTGTACCGCGCGCACATCTGTTTCGATCCATTCTTCCAGAGACTTCGCCATATTTTCGCAACTCCATCACGTGGCTCTCGCCGCCACGGGGACGTACTCGTTCGAAAGCCCGCGCGGCGACGGTGAACAGAGGACGAAGAAAGACGAGGCCCGGCAAGACCTGATGCGTACCAAGGCGAAACGTGGCCATGCGCCCCGGATGGCCGGATCCGGCCCCCGCCGCCGATCACCCTACTGCATCGCGAAGATGAGCGGAAAGGGTCCATTCGTCTGATCACACCGCCGTCCCACAGACCTCATCGCACACACCGTCGATCCGCGTACCGGCAAAAACACCCTGACGCCCCTGTCCGGGACAGGGACACACCATACGTGTACATCACGCGAACATTTCGTGCCGCCGCGCACGAAACGCGTCGTGAACTGGGCAAAAGGCGTCGACGTCACTCCTCGGATACGCGCATGCGATTTCGTTACACATATCCGGAAGATTTTCCGCGAAGTGCGAAAGCGGCGGTACCGGACGAAACCCGCGCCGATACCGGGGACGCCACCACGACGGCCGTACGTGCTGTCCGGCTGTCCTGTCCGGCGGCGACGGCACCCTGCGTCACCGTCGCCACGGCCGATGATCGCTATAGTCGCTCCCGTGGCGCTTCGTTCATCGCGGGTGATCGGCCGGGAGAGCGAACTCGGCGACCTCGCCCATGCGCTGGACTCCGCCGGGTCCGGGCACGGGGGCGCGATCTTCCTGACCGGGGAAGGCGGGATCGGCAAGTCCCGGCTCGCCGCCGAAACCGCCGCTCGCGCGCTCGCCGCGGAGATGCCGGTACTGCGCGGGCGGGCCAGCTCGATCGGCCCGATGGTGCCCTTCCGCCCGCTGACCGAGGCCCTGCTCTCCTGCTTCCGCGGCGGCTGCCCGCCCCCTGACCCGGAGCTCGGCCCGTTCATCCCGGTGCTCGCCCAGCTCGTCCCCGACTGGCGGGACGGCGACCGCCCGCACGACAACGGTTCGCTCGTCGTCCTCGCCGAGGCCGTGTACCGGCTCCTCGCCGTCACCGGGCGCGAGCGCGGTTGCCTCGTCGTGCTCGACGACCTCCAGGACGCCGACGCCGAAACGCTGTTCATCCTCGAATACCTCGTCGACAACTTGGCTTCCAGCCCGGTCCTGCTGGTCGGCACGCTGCGCAGTGACCCGTCGGACGCCCTCGGGCTGGTGACCTCCGCGGCCCGGCGCCGGAGCTGCGTCCTGCTCGAACTCGACCGGCTCGGCCCCGAGGACACCAGGCGGCTCGCGGCCGCCTGTCTGGAGACCGAGCCGGCGAAACTGCCCGACGCCGCGACCGAACTGCTGTGGCGCAACAGCGCGGGAATCCCCTTCGTGGTCGAGGAACTCCTGCACGGGATGCTCACCGACGGGGTCCTCGTCGCGGGCAAGGACGGCTGGCGCACCAGCGGCGAGCTGCGCGCCAGGGTGCCCGCGGCGCTGGTGAACAGTGTCGGTTCCCGCGTCGACCAGCTGGGCGGCGACGCCGAGACGCTGCTGTCGGTCGCGGCCGTCCTCGGGCACCGTTTCCCGCTTTCGGTGGTCCAGGCCGTGACCGGAATGGACGATCGGACCCTCCACAATCACCTCGGCGCCGCGGTGTCGGCGCATCTGGTCACCACCGACGAAAGCAGTCCCGGCTGGTACGCCTTCCGGCATCCGCTCACCACCGAAGCGCTGCTCGCCCGCCTCGTCCCCGCCACCAAGGCCCGGCTCGCCCGCTCCGCGGCCGAAGTGCTCGAGGAGCAGTTTCCCGGGTTGCCCGGCGAACTCTGCGCGCTGGCCGGCTCACTCCGGCTGACCGCGATGGACGAACCGGGCGCCGGGGCGCTGTTCACCGAAGCCGGGCGGCGCGCGCTCGAAGCCGGGGCGGCGGATTCGGCGGTGTCCTTGCTGTCCAAGGCGCTGGACCTGCTCGGCACCGCCGGCGCGGCCGCCAGGGCGGACGTCCTCGAAACCCTGTTGCGCGCGCTGGGCCAGACCGGGCAGTTCGATCGCGCGGTCCGGCTGGCCGACCGGTTCGCCGAGGTCGGCACCCTCGACCAGGTGGCGCACCTGCACACCCAGCTCGCCTGGGCCGCCTACGTCGCCGGGCGGCACGACGAATGCCTCGGCCAGCTCGACCGTGCCCGTGCCCCGCTGGGCCCGGACATGCGCGATGAGCAGTGTGCGGCGATCGACGCGGTGGAGGCCAATCTGTGGCTCGACGTCCCGGGGCGCGATCACACGCTCCGTGCCGAGCGGCTCGCGGCGCAGGCGTGGCGGATCGCCGAACGCGCCGATTCGCCGTTCGTCGCCTGCCAGGCGCTCCAGGTGCTCGGCATGATCACGATCGAGCGCGACACCGAGGAGGCCTTCCGGTACCTGCGGCGGGCCCGGCGCGTCGCCGAGGAACACGGGCTGCACCATCTGCGGGTCCAGGTCCTCGTCCGGCACGGCGGGCAGGGCATGATCGCGGACGGCGACGAGACCATCCTCGAACTCGCCGGGGCCGAGGCCGCCCGCACCGGCGCGATCACCCTGAGCTGCGCGGTCGCCGTCGTCCGCGCCATCCACGCCGTGATGCGCACCGACTTCGCCCGGGCGCGGGAGCTGCTGGAAGCGAACCAGCCGGTGATCGCCCGGCTCAAGCTCACCGCGCTGCTGCAGTACGCCCTGATGGTGCGTGCCGTGCTCGCCGCCCACCAGGCCGACCGGGCGGGCATGGAGCGGGCCCTCGACGACTTCCGCGCCGCGGGCGGCGAAGACGCGCAGGAGCGGGTGCTCAGCATCGGGATGGGACGGGTGCTCTGCTCGCTGCTGGAGGAGGACTTCGACCGCGCCCGCGACGAGCTGCGTCAGGTGTCCACTTTGGAGGAACACAAGCCCAGCCGGTTCCACCTCGCGGGCCAGCACGGCCTGCGACTGCTGGTCGAAGCGGTGGCGGACGCGGCTCCGTCCGAAGTGGACTCCGGCTCGGCGGCGGGCGGGCTGCGCTGGAACCGTCAGTTCGCGCAGCTCGCCGAAGCGGTCCGGCTCGGACGGCTCGGCCGCGCCGAGGACGCGAACGCCGCCGCGGCCCGCGCGCTGGAAGCCGCCGAGCTGTACCCGGTGGCCCGGCATCTCGCACTGCGCCTGGTGGCCGCCTGCGCCGCCGCCGACGGCTGGGGCGAGCCCGTGACCTGGCTCAAGGAAGCCGAGGAATACTTCCACACCGCCGGAATCCCCGCCGTCGCCAGCGCCTGCCGCGGCCTGCTGCGCGGCATCGGCGCCCGGGTCCGGCAACGCCGTACGGGCATCGACCGGGTGCCCGACGATCTGCGCGCCGCGGGGATCACCGTCCGGGAGTACGAGGTCCTGGTGCTGGTCGCCGACCGGCTGGGCAACAAGGACATCGCGAAACGCCTGCACATCTCGCCCCGCACGGTCGAGAAACACGTCGCGAGCCTGATGGCCAAGGCCCAGCGTGCCGACCGCGCCGCCCTCGTCGACTACGCCGCGGGCCTGCCCGGCCTGCGGTAACCACTCCCCGGTCCGTCACGCCGTGAAGGCCTCCTTACCGGCGCTCAGCGCTGTGAAGGAGGCCTTCACGGCACCGGGACCCCGAGGCGATCACGTGACCGTGACCGGATGCGCGACGACCGCGCCGAACAGGTAGCCCTGGGTGTTGTACGGCGCGACGTCGGGCTGGGTGACGCCGCTCGAATCCGTGGCCCGCGCGCGGACGTTGTAGGAGCCCGGCCCCGGCGGGCGCCACGGAACCGCCCAGCGCTGCCACCCGTGTCCGGCGCCCACCGGGGTAGTGTGCCGCCAGGTCCGCCCGCCGTCGGTGCTGACCTCCACGCGCCGCACCCGCCCGGTCCCCGACCACGACCGGCCGCGCAGCAGATGCTCACGGCCGCCGTCGAGGATCGCCGCCCACGGCAGCTCGAACGCGCTCTTGGTGTTCTGCCGGGTGACCAGTTCGCCGTCGGCCGGATAGCCGGGGCCGACGAGCCGGTAGTACTGGGTGTTCCACGGCGAGTACAGCGGCCGGTCCGCCACCTCGATCCGGCCGAGCCATTTGATCGACGAGATGCCGATCCAGTCCGGGACCACCAGCCGCACCGGGAAACCGTGGTCCGGCGGCAGGGGCTCGCCGTTCATCTCGTACGCGAGCAGAACGTCCGACAACGCCTTGCGCACCGGCAGCGGGCGCCGGACCCGGCCGAGGTTCACGCCGCCCGTGACGTATTCGCGGTCAAGGCCCTCCGGCAGGATGTCCACCGCGGACGTGGTCAGGCCGGCGCGGCGCAGCACTGTCCCGAGTGGCACGCCCCGCCAGCGCGCGACGCCGACCGCGCCGAGGCCCCACGCCGTGCCCTCGACCCGTTGCCCCTGCTGGCTGGTGAAGAAGCTCCGGCCGTTCCCCGCGCATTCGATGCGCGCGGTGACCGTTCGCGAGGGCAGCCGCCGCAGATCGTCGTAGCCGAACTCGACCGGCCGATCCTCCGGCGGCGCGCCACGCAGCCCGCTGCCCCACAGTTTCAGCCGCCAGCCCGCCGCGTCGATGATCGGCGTCTCGGTGTGATCGCGGACGAAGAACCGGTCGATCGGGACGAGGTCGCCCTGCCCGCTCATCGACGCCCAGCGCATCTCGGCGTTACCGCCGTAGACGACGAACTTGTCCGCGGGCAGCGGTTTCACGATCGGGCTCGCCGCCGAGGCCCGCCCTGTCCACAGTGGACCCGCCGCGACGGCCGCGCCCACCACCCCGGCCAGCCGCAACGCGGTACGCCGCGACAGCCCGGCCAAGCGGCTCCGGTCGTACTCGGTTTCCTCGGTCTCCCGCATGGCACGTCACGATGCCCTTGGCTCCACCCCGCTGTCGTCTCCGTCCATCTGGCGAGACAGCACTCAGGAGTCTTGCTGCTCGTCGAGACCGTCGCGATCGGCCCACTCCAGGAGGGTGTCCAGCGAATAGGCCGTGTCGTCGATCCCCGCGTGGAGGTCGCCCAGCTCGGCGAAGCGCGCGGGCACGGTCGCGATGGTGCAGTCGCCGGGTTCGACGTCGTCGATCTCGTCCCAGCGGATCGGGGTGGACACCGTGCCCTCGGGCACGCCGCGGACCGAATAGGCGCTGGCGATCGTGTGATCCCTGGCGTTCTGGTTGTAGTCGACGAACAGCATCGCCGGGTCACGATCCTTACGCCACCACGTCGTGGTCACGTCGTCCGGCGCACGGCGTTCGACCTCCTTGGCGAAGGCCAGGGCCGCTCGCCGGACGTCGGCGAATCCCCAGCGCGGCTCGATGCGGACGTAGATGTGCAAGCCGCTGCCGCCCGAGGTCTTGGGCCAGCCGGCCACGCCCAGCTCGTCGAGCACCTCGTGGGCGACGTGCGCGACGCGCCGGACCCGGTCGAAGCCGCAGTCCGGCATCGGGTCGAGGTCGATCCGCCACTCGTCGGGCCGCTCCGTGTCGGCGCGTCGCGAGTTCCACGGGTGAAACTCCACAGTGGACATCTGGACCGCCCACACGACGCTCGCCAGCTCCGTCACGCACAGTTCGTAGGCGTGCCGCCCGTAGCGCGGGAAGTCCACCCGCACCGTCTCCAGCCACGGCGGCGCGCCGTGCGGGACGCGCTTCTGGTGCACCTTCTCCCCCGCCACGCCGGACGGGAACCGATGCAGCATGCACGGCCGCTCGCGCAGCGCGCGCACGATCCCGTCCCCGACCGACAGGTAGTAGTTGACCAGGTCGAGCTTGGTTTCCCCGCGTGCGGGGAAGTAGACCCGGTCCGGATTCGAGACCCGCACCGTCCGGTGCCCGACCTCGATCTCCACCGCGGAATCCTTCGCCATGAAAGAGAACGTAACCGCAAACCGGCCGATGTGCCGTGCCCGTTTCAGACGGCGACCGCGTGTTTGCCGTGCGGGCGGTCGTCGGCCGCCTGGTCGAGGATGCGGTTGGCGACCCGGCCGAGTGCCGCGTGCAGTTCGTCGTGTCCCTCGGGGCCCCAGTCCTCGAGCCGCTCGGCCAGCCAGTCCTTCCAGGCCCCGATGAGCTTGTCGAGTTCGGCGAGCCCGAGTTCGGTGGTCGACCACTGGCCGCCGCGATAGGTCAGGTGCCCGGTCAGCTCCAGCCTCGCGAACGCGGGCTCGAACACCTCCGGCGGGACGCCGTAGCGTTCGCCGATGACCGTCAGCGACGTCGGCTTCTCGCGGCGTTCCCGTAGCCGTACCTGCCCCACGCACCACAGTCCGCCGCGGTCCAGTTCGCAGCCCGAACGCGCGACGACCCCGGCGGACGCCGCCCGTCCCTCGCGCGCGAGGATCCGGCCGACCGCGCGTTCCAGATCCTGGTCCCGGTCGCTCGGGTCCGGCATCGCGAACCCGTCGCCGATGTCCTGGGCGCCGGCGCGCGCGGTGTCGCGCAGCGGGACTTCCTTGAGGAAGAAGGCCAGCACCAGCGCCACAAGACCGACGGGCGCGGCATAGAGGAACACCGAGTGGATCGAATCGCTGTAGGCCTGGATGTAGGGCGCCGCCACCGGCTCCGGCAGCTTGTGCAGCGCGATCGGGACCTGCACGGCCTGCGGGTTGATCCCCGGCGGCAGCGGGTGTTCCGCTGACGCCTTCGCCATGTTCGGGGCCAGCTGGTTGGCGTAGATCGTGCCGAAGATGGCCGCGCCGAACGAGGATCCCATGGACCGCAGGAACGTCACCCCGGACGTCGCGACGCCCAGATCCCGGTATTCGGCGGTGTTCTGCACGACGATGACCAGCACCTGCATGCTCAGCCCGATTCCGAGGCCCAGCACCGCGAAGTAGGCCGACATCTCCCAGAACCCACTCTCCGGGGTCAGCCGGGAAAGCAGGTACAGCCCGGCCGTCAGGCCGACGCCGCCGAGGATCGGGAAGATCTTGTACCGCCCTGTCTTGCCGACCAGGTTTCCCGCGAAGACGCCCGCGATCAGCAGCGCGATCACCATCGGCAGCATCCGCACGCCGGAACTCGTCGCCGAGATGCCGTGCACGTACTGCAGATACGTCGGCAGGTAGGACAGCGCGCCGAGCATCGCGAACCCGACGACGAAACTCAGGATCGCCGCCACGGTGAACACCGGGTTCCGGAACAAGCGCATCGGCAGGGTCGGTTCCGTCGCCCGTTTCTCCGCGAAGACGAACAGCACCAGCAGGATCACCGAGCCGACGGCCATGCCGATGATCGTCGGCGAGTCCCACGCGTACTGCGTCCCGCCCCAGCTGGTCACCAGCGTCAGCCCGGTCGCGGCGAGGCCGACGAGCAGGATGCCCAGGTAGTCGATCACCGGCTTCGCCGCGGCCTTCACGCTCGGCATCGCGCTCGCCGCGACGATCAGCACGATCACCGCCACCGGGACGTTGACGTAGAACGCCCACCGCCACGAAAGGTGATCGACGAACAGGCCGCCCAGCATCGGCCCGAGCACCGTGACGACGCCGAACACCGAGCCGAGGACACCCTGGTACTTGCCGCGGTCACGCAGCGGGACGACGTCGGCCACCAGCGCCGTCGCGGTGACCATCAGCCCGCCCGCGCCCAGCCCCTGCACCGCCCGCGCCACGATCAGCCAGATCATGTCGTTCGCGAACCCGCAGAAGAACGAGCCGCCGGTGAACACGATCACCGACAGCTGGAACATCAGCTTGCGGCCGAACAGGTCGCCGAGCTTCCCGACGACCGCGGTCATGATCGTCTCGGCGAGCAGGTACGAGGTGATCACCCAGGACAGGTGCCCGGCGCCGCCGAGATCGCCGACGATCGTGGGCAGTGCCGTGCCCACGATCGTCTGGTCCAGCGCCGCGAGCAGCATGCCGAGCATGACCGCGGCGAACACCGCGTTGACCCGCTTGCGGCTCAGCTCCGGCGGCGCGGTGTCCTGCCGTCCGCTGTCCACGGTCGTCGTCATCGCACCCTCCTGGCTGTCCGGCCTTCAACGTATTGGCCGGATCAGCTCCGCTCCACTGTGGATTGATCACCTGATGCGGTGAACCCGCCGAGGAACCAGCGCTCCGGCGGCGGTGGTTCGAGCGCCACCGCGAGTTCCCCCACCACCGCGTCCGCGATGCCCCCGACGTCCCAGACTTCCCGGCGCAGCACCGGCGGTTTGACCGCGGGCTGCCGGACGACGTGCAGATGCCCGTCGGCGAGCCGGAGCACCTGACCGTTCAGCGCCGCCGAAAGGTCGCTGAGCAGGTACGTGACCAGCGGCGCGACGAGGTCCGGTGTCAGCGCGGGATTTCCGTGCAGGTGCGCATTGCGGCTCTCCCGCATCATCCGCGTCCACGCGATCGGGCACACCGCGTTCACGCGGACGCCGTGCTCGCCGACGTCGGCCGCCCAGGAGTAGGTCAGCGAGGCGACCGCGCCCTTCGACGCCGAGTACGCGGCGGCCCCGCGCTGGCCGATCATCGATCCGGATGTCAGGTTCACGATCGCCCCGGACCGCTGGGCGACCATCCGCTTCAACGCGGCGGACCCGCAGTGGAGCGGCCCGAGGACGTTCGTCTCGACGAGTGCGCGGGTCCGCTCCGCGTCGTCGTCCTCCCACGGCTCGACGTGGTAGTTCACCGCCGCGTTGTTGACCAGGCCGCCGATCCCGCCGAACTCGCTGACACAGCGTTGGATCAGTGAAGACGCATACGCGGCATCGGACACATCTCCGGCATACGCGACCGCCTGTCCCCCGGCCGCCCTGATGTCCTCGGCGGTCTCCTCGGCCGTCTCCGCGTCGATGTCGTTGACGACGACCGCGGCCCCGGCCGCCGCCGCGTGCCGCGCGAACGCCTGCCCCAGTCCCTGCCCCGCTCCGGTGACCACCACGGATCGTCCGTCCAGAACTCCCATGGTCCCAGTGTGGCGCTCAGCGCACGGGGCTGCCGGATTCCCGCGCCGGACGGCTGAGCCGCTCCAACGCCAGCTGTTCGAGGTGCCCCGCCGCGGCGCGGATACCCCCGGCGGTGCGGAAGGACCGCCCGATCGCCTCGGCGGCCCGCCGGTAGCCGGGCTCGGTCAGGACCTTGCCGACGGCGGCCGCGATGCGCCCGGCGTCCGAGCGGCCGAACCGCAACCGGACGCCCGCACCGGCGTCGGCGACCTGCCCGGCGACGATCGGCTGGTCGTCGCGGATCGGGGCGACCACCAGCGGGACGCCGTGCCACAGCGCTTCGCAGACGGTGTTGTGCCCGGCGTGGCACACCACGGCGTCGACGCGAGACAGCAACGGAAGCTGCGGAACTTCGCCGCGTACCAGCACATTCTCCGGTGTCGGGCCCAGTACGCCGCCGGGGTCCACGAGCACCGCCCGGCGGTCCATGCCGTCGAACGCGTCGGCGGCCGCGGTGAGGAATCCCGCCGCGGCGTCGGCGTTCGCGGTCCCGAGGGTGACGAGCACGGTGGGCGTCGCCGGGTCGAGCCACTCCCATGGGAAGTCCGTTGTGGACGGACGGGCGGTGAGCGACGGGCCGACCAGCCACACCGCGGGCGGCAGCTCGGCCGCGCCGAGGAGCCGCCGGGTGGTGAACGCGAGGACGCCGTGCGGGGAGAACCGCGGGTCCGCCGCACCCCTGCCGCCCGCGATACGGGCCCGCAGCCCGGTGAGCAGTTCGTCGACCCACGCGGCGACCTTGGGCATCCCGGCGAGCGGGTCGATCAGCTCGGCCGACGTCGTCGCCGAGGTCGCCCACGCCAGCCCGCACGCGTCGGCGATGAGCCCGCCCGCGAGCGCCTGCTGATCGGCGACCACGACGTGCGGGCCGAAGGCGTCGATCGCGGCGTGCACGCCGGGCGCCATCGCGTCGGCCAGCGGGATCAGGAAGTCCTCCCACAGGAACCGCAGCGCGGCCGGGCCTTTAAGATCCGGGGCCCGCACGGGTTCGGTCTCGGGGATCGCGCAGCCGAAGATCTCCGCGCCGTGCCCGGCGAGCTTGCGCAGCACCGTTTCGTGCCCCGCCCAGGCCACGTGATGGCCGCGCGCGGCCAGTTCGGCCGCGACTCCCACGGCCGGGTTGACGTGTCCGGTCAGGGGCGGGACGACGAAGAGGAACCGGGCCACTACGCTTCCACCGCTGCCCGGCTGGTCTCGTGGACCCACTCGAGAATCGCGTCGATCGTCTCCGCGGTGCGTTCCACGAGCACCGAATGCCCCTGGTCCGGCAGCACCAGCGTCCGGCAGTGCGTCAGGCTCGCTTCGAGCTGCGGGACTTGGTCCGACAACCCCGAGTCGCCGCCGAACACCGCCAGCACCGGGCAGCGCACCGCCGAAAGGTCCGGGTCGATGGTACGGCTGAGCGGGATGTCCTCGGCGATCGTCGTGGCCTGGAGGATCTTGTTCGCCGACTTCGAAAGCCGGGCGGTGTGGGCGCCGTGGTTCGCCGCGATCCACTCGAACGCGCCGTCGATGGCGAGCCGGTTCTTCGCGTCCGCCAGGCCGTCGGCCATGTGCTGGGTCCACAATGGAGTGGGCGGTTCGGCCTCGATCGCGATGACGCTGGCGACGCGGTCCGGGCGGGCGGCGGCGAGTCCGAACGCGACCGAACCACCGAAGGAGTTGCCCACGACGTGCACCGGGCGGGTGATACCGAGCGCGTCGAGCAGCGCGTCCAGATCCTCGACGAACCGTTCGAGCCGGTAACCGGAGCCGGGCCGGGTCGTGCGGCCGTGCCCGCGCAGGTCGTACATCACGACGTCGATCCCCCGCTCCGCGAACGCGGGCCCGAGGGTGAAGTAGTAGCTGGCGAGGCTGTCGGTCAGCAATCCGTGGACGCACACCAGGATCGGTGCCTCGGTGTCGGGCGGGGACAGCCGCTGGACATGGACGTCCAGTTCGCCCGCGCGGACCTTGCTCACGGCGTTCCCGCGACACGCAGCGACGTGACGATGTACCGGACGAGTTCGCCCACGGTCAGCGCGATGATCTCCTCCAGATCGCGTTCGGCGATGAACGTCGCGAAGTTGACCCGCTCGCCGTAGTGCTCGCGCAGCTGGCCGGACAGCGCGACGAGGTCGACGCTCTCCAGTTCGAGGTCGTCGTGGAAGGTGGTGTCCATCGTGATCTCGGCGTCGTCCAGCCCGTACTCGTCCAGCAGTCCCCGCAGCATGGTGGCGAGGTCCGCCAGCACGGTCGCCTCTTCCGCGGCCGTCTCCGGACGCGCCGTCTCGATGCTCACAGCTCTGTCTCCTTTTCTTCTTCCGTCCAAGCCACGACGTACGCGCGCGGCGCGTGTTCGACGTCGCGGCAGCGCACCGGGTAGTCCCGCCCGCCCGCACGGACCGTCAACCGTTCCGGCGCCGCTTCGACGACCTCGAAGTCCCGTGGTTCGCCCCGCAATCCGGTACCGCGGAGCTTCGCGACGGCTTCCTTCGCGGTCCAGAACCGGGCGAACCAGCGGTCGGGATCGTCCGCGGACACCTCGTCGAAGAGCGCCCGCTCCGCCTCGCCGAACGCCACCGCCAGTGTGGACGCGGCCTTCGGCGCGACCTCTTCGACGTCGATCCCGCACGGCCACGGCCGCGCGATCGCCACGCCGACGTCGCCGCGATGCGCCAGCGACACCGTGAGTTCCGGCAGTGTCCGCCCGTAGGCACCGGTGACGAACGGGCGTCCCGCGCTGTCGTTGCCGACCCGCAGTTCCGCCGGGAAGATCTCGCCTTCTCCGGAGTCCCACAAGCTGTTGTCCCACAAGAAGTGCCGGACGGCGTCCTTCACCGCGATGCGCCCGAGCAGCCACTGCCGCCTGCCGCGCGGCGGATGCGCGTCGTAGGCCTCGCGTTCCGCGCCCGCCAGCATGTTGCGCATGATCAGGTCGCGGGTGGCCAGGTCCGGCCACTGCTCGCGGACCAGCGCCCAGCCCTCCGGCCGCGCCTGCGAGAGCGTGTACCGCTCCGGCCGGCGATCGACCCGGCGGATCGCCGGATTGCTGTCGAAGCGCCGGTCGCGCCAGCCGGTGAACTCGGCCCACACCTGTCCTTTGTGGACGAGCTGCATCTCGGCCTCGAGTTCGGCGTCGGTGACGTTCGTGATGCGCACCAGGCAGTCCAGCCGTTCCCCCGGCACGGGATGCGGACCGTGGAACCGGATCTCGCGCATGCCGACCGGGAACACCGTGTTCCGTTCGGGCAGCCGCGACATGATCCAGTAGCCGAGGACCTGGCCGACGTTGTCCAGCAAGGCGCCGGGCGCCGCCGGTGTCGTCAGCACCGCGCGGACGTGCCGCTTCCCCACCGCGACCAGCTCCTGCACGCCTTGGAACCCGGGGCCGTGGAACATCCAGCGTTCGCTGTACAGCTCGGCCGCGGTCAGCTCGGGCTCGCTCTCCTCGGACGCCGGGAACCGCCACGGCTCCGGCGCGCTCCGCGCGTAGTCCGGCGCGAGTTCGACAACAGCTTGCGAGTATCCCTCTAAGCACGCGAGCACCCGGTCGCGTCCTTGCGGCACCACGCGGACCGGGACCGTCACGGCGGGGATCGCGGTGATCCACTGGGTGAGCCGTACGTCGTGCACGGCCACGGCGTGCCGTCCGGGCATGGCCTGTTCTGCGAAGCCCATGAGGTGCTCGATCACCGTCGTCGCCGGGACCACCGGCCACCGATCGGCGGGCTCGGCCCGCTCGGGCTGCCGGAAGAAGCAGTGGTCGAGCAGGTAAGGCATGGTCTCGATCGACACGGTCAGCGTCGTCCGCAGTTCCCGGGGCGCGACGACGCGGCGGGGTGCCGGCCGCCTGCCACGCTGCGCGAGGACGTCCGTCGCGAGCGCGGCGGTGTCCTTGAGCAGCGCGGAGAACTCGGCGGCGAGCGGGCCGTGCGAGGCCAGCGCGTCGAGTCCATCCACAGTGGACTCGGTACGCGCGGGCATGGTGAACCGGGCCCGGGTCCGTTCGTCCAGTGAGACCAGCTTGCCGCCGAGGTCCAGTTTCACCGCCCGGCCTCGTCGAGCGACCGCCTCGCCGCCGGGCAACGCCGCTGTGTCGACGTCCAGACCGTCGGCCCACAAGGCGGTGGCCACGCGTCGCAGCTGCGCGAGCCCGTCACGCTGCGGCGAATGTGCCGGCACCGCAAGGTGTTCGCGCCCGTGCAAGGTGTCGTCGATCAGGGAACCGAGCTGCCCGGCGCCGAGCTGGACGAAGCCGCGGAAGCCCGCCGCGTACATGGCCTCGACCAATGGCCGGAACCGCACGGGTTCCAGCAGGTGCCGGACGAACAGGTCCCGCACCGCCGCCGCGTCCGCCGGGTATGGCGACACCGTGGTGGCCGACCACACCGGCAGCCGGGCCGGGTTGAGGCTCAGCCGTTCCGCGCCCTCCCGGATCGGGCCGAGGTACGGCCGCAGCATCGGGGTGTGGAACCCGGACCGGAACGGCAGCACCTGCGCGAGCACGCCCTGGTCCCGGAACCGGCCGACCAGCTCGCCGACCTCGTCCGCGGGCCCGCAGAGCATCGCCTGGTTCGGCGCGTTGTCGTGGGACAGCACGACGTCCTCGCGCCCGGCGAGTTCGGCCAGCACCCGGGACGCGGACGCGCCGATCGCGGCGAACGAGAGACCGGGGACCACCAGCGCGTCCGGGTCGAACCCGGCGAGGAACGCGTCGACCTCGTCCTCGGCGTGGATCCCGGCCGCCGCCATCGCCGTCCATTCGCCGAGGCTGTGCCCGGCCAGCGCGTCCGGGGTCACGCCGAGCCGTCCCAGCGCGGCGTGCAGCAGCCTGCCGAGCCCGAACACCGCGGCGCCGTGCCTGCCGATGTCGCCGACCTCGACGTCCGCCTGCTGCCATGGCAGCCCGAAGTGCCGCGCGACGTCGGCACAGTTCGGCGTGAACTCGGCCTCCAGCCCCGGAAAGACGAACGCGAGTTTTCCGCTGCGCAGCAAGGGTTCCGGTGCGAACCAGACGTCGTTGCGACCGCGGAGGCCCTTGCCTCGCGCCACCGCTTTCCTCGCCAGGGCAAGGCGCTTGGCCGTCGGGGCGACGATGCCGAGCCGGACCGGCCCCTCCCCGCCTTCGCGGGCGAGGACGTCCTGATCGGCGCCGTCCAGAAGCGCGGCCATTTCGTCCACTGTGGACACGGCGAGCCGCAGAACCCGCTCCGGTTCACTCACCGAGACGACGGGAGCCCCGCGGTCCGGTGCCTGTTCGAGCACGACGTGCGCGTTGATCCCGCCGAACCCGAACGCGTTGACGCCCGCGCGGCGCACGCCGTCGCCCTCCCACGGACGCGCCGCGTCGAGCGGGATGAACCGGGTCCGCGCGAGCTCCGGACGCGGATCGTCGCAGTGCAGCGTCGGCGGCAGGACCCCGTGGTGCACGGCCAGCGCGGCCTTGATCAGCCCGGCGATCCCGGCCGCGGGCATGGTGTGCCCGATCATCGACTTGACCGACCCGATCACCGCGGTGTCCCCCGGCTTGCCGAAAACCTCGGCCAGGGTGGCTAGTTCGGCCGCGTCGCCCGCAGGAGTCGCGGTGCCGTGTGCCTCCAGCAGGCCCAGGGCGCCCGGCAGGGCCGGGTCGAGACCGGCGGCTTCCCACGCCTGCCGGACCGCGCGGACCTGACCGCCGGTGTCGGGGTTGGCCAGACTCGCGGTGCGGCCGTCGCTCGCCACCCCGGTCCCGGTGATCACCGCGTACACCCGGTCGCCCTCGCGCTCGGCGTCGGCGAGCCGCTTGAGGACGACGACGCCGGTGCCCTCGCCGATCAGCACACCGTCCGCGTCGCGGTGGAACGGCCGGATCCGCTCGCTCGGCGACAGCGCGCCGAGCTGGTTGAACACACTCCAGAACGTGACGTCGTGGCAATGGTGCACCCCACCGGCCAGCACGACGTCGCACCGTCCACTGTGGAGTTCCCGGATCGCGTGATCGACGGCGATGAGCGACGACGCGCACGCGGCGTCCACCGTGTACGCCGGGCCGCGCAGGTCGAGCCGGTTCGCCAGCCGCGACGCGGCCAGGTTCGGCACGAGCCCGATCGCGGACTCCGGCGCCTCCGGTCCGAGCCGGGCGGTGAACGCTTCCCGTACCTCGTCGAGCCGATCGGCGCCGAGATCGGGCAGCAGCTCGCTCAGCGTGTGGACCAGCTGGGTGGCCGTGCGGACGCGCTGGTCGAGCCGCACCAGGCCGGGAGTGAGGTAGCCGCCGCGGCCGAGGATCACCCCGGCCTTCGCCCGTTGCGCGGGCAGCCGCTCCGGACCGCCCGCGTCGGCGATGGCCTCCGCGGCGACCCGCAACGCGATCAGCTGGTCGGGCTCGGTCGCGGGCACGGAGTTCGGCATGATCCCGAATCCCGTGACGTCCACTTCGGCCAGTTCGCCGACGAAACCACCGCGCCTGCAGTAGATCCGGTCCGCCCGCGACGGCTCGTCCGGGGCGTAGTGGACCGCGTCCCAGCGATCGGGCGGCACGGTGGTGATGGCGTCGACACCGCCGGCGAGGTTCCGCCAGTACGTGCCGAGGTCGGGGGCGCCGGGCAGTAGCACCGACATCCCCACGATCGCGACCGGGTCCGGCACGTCACCACCCCGAAGCGGTGTAGACGACCGACGCGGCGTCGGCATGGCCCCACGCCAGCTCGCGCAGGAGGCTCATGGTGCCTTCCTCCGGATCGATCAGCTCGATCCCGCGCCGGGCGTAGTCCCGCATCAGTTCCGGTGTGACCATGCCGTCGTGGGTGCCGGTCGGCGCCCACGGTCCCCAGTGGACGGTCACCGCCCTGCCGGACACCGGCCAGCGGCGGCCGAAACTCTCCAGCGCGTCGTTCGCGGCGGCGTAGTCGGACTGGCCCCGGTTGCCCAGGGTTGCCGCGATACTCCCGAACAACGCCACGAACCGCGGCGGGGCGGGGAGTTCGGCGGTCGCGTCGAGCAACGCCTGCGCGCCGTCGACCTTCGTGCCGAACACCCGCTGGAACGACTCCGGCGCCTTCTCTGCGATGAGCTTGTCCTCGATGACGCCCGCCGCGTACACGATGCCGTCGAGCCTGCCGTGCTCGGCGTGGATCTCCTTGATCGCGCGGTGCACGGCCTCGGTGTCCCGCATGTCGACCGACTGGTAGCGCACCGACGCGCCCAGCTCGGTCAACGTCCGCAGTGTGCTCCGCACCTCGCGCTCACCGAGAATCCGCGACACGGAACGCTCGATTTCCGCGGGCACCCGCTGTCCACCCGCGATCAGCGCGGTACGGATTTCCTTGGCGTCACGAGCGTTCGCGAACGCAGGGTCCTCTTCGGCAGGCGGTACCGGGGTACGGCCGAGCAGTTCGAACCGGCACCGGGCCGCCGCGGCCAGCGTCGTCGCGAACCGGGCCGTGATGCCCTTGGCCCCGCCGACGAGCAGCACCACGGAGTCCCGGCCGAGGCCGATCGCCTCGGCCTCCGCCGCGCCGTCGCCGGCCGGACCGGCGCCGGTGCTGCCGAGCAGGCCGAGCGGCTCCTCGGTCATCCGGAGGCCGCGGCGGGTGTCGCCGTCCCGCAGCACCACCGGCTCACGGTCCACAGTGGTCAGTTCCGCGACCAGCCCTGCCGCGACCTCGTCGACGCCCGTGCCCGCCGCATGCTCGACCACCCTGGCGACAATGTCCGGGTACTCCCGCGACACCGACCGGAAGAATCCGCGCAGGCCCGGCCGGGGCCCGGCGGCGAGCAGCCAGCGCGGTCCGGCCGCGAGCACGGCGCGGTAGGGCTCGAACGCCTCCGGGAGCACCGGATCGGTGTGCACCACCCCGTCGAACGATTCCCCGGCAGGCACCGCGGTGGCCGGGACCGCATCGGCCCCGAGCCCGGTGAGGCGAGCGGCCATCGCGTCGGCCAGCTCACCGTCGCCCAGCACCAGGAAGCGGCATCCTGCCACGTCCACGACGGCGGGTGCCAGCTCGAACGGCGTCATCACCAGGCGTTTCGGCGCGACGACGACCGGTTGCTGTTCGCCGGGCTTCCCGGGTTCCGCGGACTCCGCGGGCTGCTCGCCGTCGATCAGGCCCGCGATGCCCGCCGCCGTCCGTACCCTGGCCAGCTCTTCGACGTCGAAGTCCGCAGTGGACAGTCCCAGCCTGCTCGCCAGTTCTCCGGCGATCTCGGCGCGCTTGATCGAATCCACGCTCAGATCGGCTTCCAGATCCAGACCCGGCTCGATCATCTCCGCCGGATACCCCGTCCGCTCCCCGATCACCTCGACCACCACCGACAGCACGGACCGGCCCGGCTCGGTGGCTGGAACGGACGGTGCGCGGCCGCCGATCAGCTCCGCGATCCCGGCCGCGGTCCGCGCCTTCGACAACTCCTCGACGTCCAGCTCCGCCCCGGACAACCCCAGGCGCGACGCCAGCTCGCCCGCGATCTCCGCCCGTTTGATCGAATCCACGCTCAGATCGGCTTCCAGATCCAGACCCGGCTCGATCATCTCCGCCGGATACCCCGTCCGCTCCCCGATCACCTCGACCACCACCGACAGCACCGGCCGGTCCGATTCGGCCGCCGCGGGGACCGGCGCCGGTTCGCCGAGCACGACCGTCGACGGGACAGCCGGGCTCAGCACGGTTTCGACCTGGCCGAACGCCGGCGCCGCCGACCGTTCGGCGCCGAGATAGCCGAGCATGACGTCCCGCTGGGCCGCGACCATTTCCCGGCTGGTGCGCAGGAAGTCGGCGATCAGCGCCTCCGCACCCTGCTCGGGCTGAGGGGTCGTCACGAGTGCCTCCGAGATACGTTGGGCAGGGTGCAGGGCCGCGTCCGGAACTGTCCCGTCGGCAGTACGGAGCAGCTGCCCGTCCACCGTCCACCCCGGGCGACGGGGCCTGGCGGTGGCCGCCGCGTCGACGGCGTCGCGCCCGCGGAACAGCCAGCCGGTCTCGACCGCGGCACCGCACACGGCCAGCTCGGCGAGCGCGGTCAGGAACCCCGGTAGCCCGCGGCGGCCGGGCCGTTCGAGTGCGACCGTCCGGTGTGGACGGTCCTCGAGCACGGCCGAGACCAGTTTGGACAGTACCGCGCCCGGCCCGGCTTCGACGAACACCCGTGCCCCTGCGGCATACATCGCCTCCACCTGCTCGACGAACCGCACCGGCGAGCCCAGCTGGGCGGCCAGTTCCGCCCGGATGCCCTCGACGTCGGCAGGATAGACATCGGCCGCGCGGTTGCCGTAGACCGGCACCTCGGGCGCGGCGAAGTCCACCTCGGCGAGGGTCTCCCCGAACGTTTCGCCGGCAGCCGCGACCAGCGGGCTGTGGAACGCGCAGGCGACCGGAAGCCGCTTCGCGCCGAGCCCGGCTTCACGCAGCCGCCCGACAGCTTGGTCGATGTCGTCGGTCGGGCCGGAGATCACCGTCTGCTTCGGCGCGTTGTGATTGGCGACGACCACCGCGGCGAGTCCCGCGTCGGCCAGCACCTTGCCGACGTCGACAGCCGGCCCGGCCACTGCCGCCATCGCCCCCGCGTCACCCGAGCCGGTTGCGCCGAGGATCGCCTCGGCCCTCGCCCGGCTGCACCGCAGCAACGCGTCCGGCCGCACCGACCCCGCCGCGGCGAGCGCCACCAGCTCGCCGTAGCTGTGCCCGGCCAGCATCGCCGGGCGCACCCCGGCCCTGGTCAGCAGGCGATGCGCCGCGAGACCGGTGATCCCCAGCGCGGGCTGCGCGACCCGCGTATCGGTGACTCGCGCGGCCTGCTCCCGGCGCCCCGCCTCGTCGAACACGGCGGGCGGGAACACCGCCGCGGCCGTCTCCGGGTCCAGCCGGAGGTAGCGGTGCAGTTCCGGGAAGGCGACGAACAACTCGGCGAACATGCCCGGCCGCTGGCTGCCCTGCCCGGGGAACACCATCGCGACGTCGCCGCCCACCGCGTCGGCGGCGAAGAAGATCCCCTCGGCCCGCTCGCCGGTGATCGCCTTGCTCAGCAGAGCGGTCAGTTCGTCCACAGTGGACGCCACCAGCGCGACCTCGGTCGTGCCACCGGCCGCCCGCGCGGCCTCCGCGCGTCCGGAGGCGGCGCGCGCGAGATCCCGCAACCGCCACGGCCGGTACCCGGCGGGTACGTCCGCGAGCGCGAGCAGGTCCTTCAGCGCGGTCTCGTATCCCTTGCCCGCGAAGGTGAACAGCTCGGCGGGCCATTCGTCGGCGGTCCGCGCGGGCGGGATGTCCTCGTGCGCGGCCAGTACGACGTGGAAGTTCGTGCCCCCGAAGCCGAACGCGCTGACCCCGGCGATCCGTTCCGCCGGTGGAGCCGCCCACGGCTGGGCAGAGGACTGGAACACGAACGGGCTGCGGCCGGCCTCCCAGGCCGGGTTCGGCGTTTCGACGTGCAGCGTCGGCGGCTTGACCCCGGTGTGCACGGCGAGCGCCGTCTTGACCAGCCCCGCCAGCCCGGCCGCGCACTTCGTGTGGCCGATCTGGGACTTCACCGAACCGACCACGCACGCGCCCGGCGCCGCGCCCGCTTCGGTGAACACCTTCGTCAGGGTGCCCAGCTCGGTCCGGTCGCCCACGACGGTCCCGGTCCCGTGCGCTTCGACCAACCCCACTCGCGACGGGGAGATCCCGGCGTTGCGGTACGCGCGAGTGAGCGCCGCGTGCTGGCCTTCCGGCCGGGGCGCGGTCAGCCCCAGCGCGCGGCCGTCGCTCGCCGCGCCGACACCCTTGATCACCGCGTAGACCCGGTCGCCGTCGCGTTCCGCGTCCCCGAACCGTTTCAGCGCGATGCACGCGACGCCCTCGCCGAGCGCGATGCCGTCGGCCGCGCTGTCGAACGTCGCCGAGCGCCCGGTGGGCGAAAGGGCGTGCGCCGAGGCGAAGAGCAGGTAGTCGTTGATGCCGTTGTGCAGGTCCGCGCCGCCGCACAGCACGAGATCGCTCGTGCCCGCGGTGAGTTCCTTACAGGCGACGTCCACTGCGGTGAGCGAGGACGCGCACGCCGCGTCGACGGTGTAGTTCGCCCCGCCGAGATCGAGCCGGTTCGCGATCCGCCCGGCGATGACGTTCGCCAGCACTCCGGGGAAGGAGTCCTCGGTCAGCCTCGGTAGCTGTTCGTCCAAAGCGGACGGAAGCTCGCCGAGGTAGGCGGGCAGCACGGTGCGCAGCGTCATCGCGTTGGACAGGTCGCTGCCCGCCTCGGCGCCGAACACCACCGACGTCCGCGTACGGTCGAACGCCCGGTCGGCGTATCCGGCGTCGGCCAGCGCACGGTGCGCGGCCTCCAATGCCAGCAGCTGCACGGGTTCGATGCTCGCCAGCGACGACGGCGGGATGCCGTAGGCCAGCGGGTCGAACGGGATCTCGGGCAGGAATCCGCCCCAGCGCGACGGCGTCCGCTCCCCGGCGCCGTCCTTGCCGTAGTAGAGGGCGGTGTCCCAGCGCTGCGCCGGGACCTCGGTGACCGCGTCGTGTCCGGAAAGGACGTTCGCCCAGAAGGACGCCAGATCCGGGGCGCCGGGGAACATGCAGGCCATCCCGACGATCGCGACGTCCAGTGGTTCCGGCACCGGTCCGGCGGTGTCCGCGGCCAGTCCCCGGCTCTCGGCCCGGTCGCGGAGGAACGCGTCGGCGCCCGGGCCGACGTCGGCGTGCAGGTCGGCGATCGTGGTGATCGCCGCCCGCAGCACCGCGACCTCACCCGCCATGAACATGCCCTCGGCGAGCTGGCGGTCCTCGCCGACCTCGCGCAGTTCGTCCCCGATCCGCTCGATGCCCTTGCTGGCGAGCCGGAGCCTGCCGACGTTGAGCTGTTCCAGCCGTTCCCAGGCGTCGCGGCTCGGCACGCCGCGCTCGGCCAGGTCCCGCTTGATCCGCTCGTACTCCTCGGTGAACGGGCTGCGCACACACCGCGTCGCGTGGCCCGGCGCGGTTTCGAGCAGGTCGGTGTGCGCGGCGGTGAGCAGCTGGCGCTGGAACAGCGGCAGCACGGCACCCGCGTCGACGGCCTCGCGGGTGAAGAGGTACGCGGTGCCCATCAGGACCCCGATCGCCGCACCGCGCGCGGTGAGCGGCGCCGCCAGCGCGCTGACCATCGCGCCCGATCGGGCGTCGTGGATACCGCCCGCGAACAGCACCTGCAGCTCCGCCGCCGCACCCGGTGTCGTCGTGAGGAAGTCGTCGAGCACGCCGAGCTGGGCTTCCCACAACGGAAAGCTCGTGCGCGGGCCGACGTGTCCCCCGCATTCGGACCCTTCGAAGACGAACTTCCGCGCCCCCGCTTCGAGGAACTGCTTGAGCAGCCCGGGCGAGGGGACGTGCAGGAAGGTCGAGATCCCCGCCTCCTCCAAGGCCGCGGCCTGCGCCGGGCGCCCGCCCGCGATGATCGCGTGCGAGGGCCGGATCTCGCGGATCACCTGGAGCTGCGCGACCTTCACGTGGTCCGGCGCGAACCCGAGCACGCCGACGCCCCATGGCGCCGCACCGACCGTGTCCCTGGTGCGTTCGAGCACCTCCCTGGTCTGTTCGGGGCCGGACAGGGCGAGCGCGATGAACGGCAACGCTCCCGCGGCGGCGACCTCGGCGGCGAACGCGGCCTGGTCGCTCACCCGGGTCATCGGCCCCTGCACCACCGGCAGCGCCGTGCCGAGCGCCCGCGCGCCGGGTGACTCCGGGCCGAGCACCGGGCCGTCCGCGCCCAGCGCCGCGGCGATCGCGTCCCGGATCCCGCGGACGGTGGCGGTCACCGTACCCCAGCGGTCGCGGAACCGCGTGGCGAGGAAGACGTCCTGTCCCGCTTCCAGCCGTTCACCGGTCGATCGCCTGGTCAGGCCCCGGACACCGTCGGCGACCGTCGTCTCGGAGCCGTCGAGCCCGGTGAGCGCGACCGTAGTGGACGGCGGCAGCTCCGGCTCGGCGAGCAGGGCCAGCTGCGTGTCGAGCACCACCCCGGCCGCTCCGCCGGCGACGGCCGCCGCCGCGGTGTGCGGGCCGATCCCGCCCGAGGCCCACACCGGGAGGTCGATCGCCTCGTCCGTGAGCAACGCCTGGAGCAGGACGAACGTGCTCAGTTCGCCGACCGGGCCGCCACATTCGTGGCCGCGGGCGATCAGGCCGTGGGCACCGTCGGCGACGGCTCGCCGGGCCTGCGCGCGCGTGGTCACTTCGACCAGCACCCGGCGCCCGGGGAAGTCCCGTGCCGTACAAGGCGAATCCGAGGTCAGGAGCACGGTGTGCGCGGCCTCGGGTACCTCCCCCAGGTGAGTGAGGCGCACCCCGAAGCCGGGCACCGGCCACTCCGCCAGCAACGCCAGTTCGTCGGCGGCCGAGGAGCCGGGCGTGGTCAGGTCGAGCACGCCGAGCCCACCGCCCCGCGCGGCGGCCGCGGTGGCCCGCGCCGACGGCCTGTTCAGCGGATTCACGGCGATGACCGTGTCGGCGCTCTGCCGGGGATCGCCTTCCGACACACGCATGGGAACTCCCCAACGCACCAAAGAGTGAAGCAGTAACGGGGAGTACTTAAGCGTCTCGACCGGGACACGTCAACAACTCGCCCTGTTTTCTTCGCGCAGCTTCAAAAAGTCGTCGGGCCACCTGGGTCAGGACTCAAGAATTTAACGTCACCGTCATCCGCCCACGACACGGGACCGACTTGCGCCCCCACCGTAATGCATAGTAGTACCCGCTCGATCGGGCGACACCCACCCAGACAGGGCAACCCTTCCCGGCCATCGGCGCAGTCCGAAAGGACTCGGTCTCCTACCCTACGCCTTTTGGCGACGGCCCCTCGGGGCGCCATCGGAAACAAAAGCCATTCGATCACGCCACACGAAATGAGATTCGACACGAATAAACGATACCGTTTCGTCGACGGCTCTCTTTTTCTTCGCCCGCCCACAAGGGACGCGATCAACCATTTCGTCCCGCAATCGCTTACCTTCACCTAACCCGGCCGACTACCCCCATCGGATTTGCCCCGACCCAGCATTCACCGTGGTCGCACGCCCACACCGGCGCCACGGCACAGGCCCATCCACGAACCCCGCCTGCCACGGGGAGCATCCGAGCCGATACACCTCGTACCACACACCCTTTCGGTGAAAAATTCACCGAAAGGAACGTGAACCGATTTTCACAATTGACCGATGTTGACCCCTGCTACCGAATCAAGAGCCTCACTTGTCACGTTCGCGAGAGTTGACAACGAGCCTCACGATAGACATTCTGTCCAGCTGTAGACCATCTGTACAACCCCGGAAGGCGGTCATGACCCCCGCGGCGCATCTCCTCGACGAACGATCGGGCCGGATCTACCCGCTCGACCCCCTGCGCTGGCGCGGTGACGACGGCGCACCCCTGACCGTGCCGCCCCTGCGCGGCCTCACCCGCGCCGAGGTCGATTCCGGCTCGCGCTCGCTTTGGCGCTACCGGGCCGCGCTCCCCGGGGACATCCGGCGTCCGGTGTCGCTCGGCGAGGGCTGCACTCCCCTGGTCGAGCTGCCCTGGGGCGGCGAAACGACGCGATTCAAGCTCGAGTGGTTCAACCCCACCGGCAGTTTCAAGGACCGGGGCAGCACCGTGCTGCTCTCGCTGCTGGCGGGACACGGGGTCACCGAGGTGCTGGAGGACAGCTCGGGCAACGGCGGCTCGTCGATCTCGGCCTACAGCGCCGCCGCCGGTATCCGCGCGAAGATCCTCGCGCCGGAATCGACGTCACCGGCGAAGATCCTGCAAAGCCGCGCTTACGGCGCCACGGTCGAACTCGTGCCCGGTACTCGCGACGACACCGCCACCGAAGCGCTGCGACGTTCCGCCGAGACCTGCTACGCCAGCCACAACTGGCACCCGTTCTTCTTACAGGGCACCAAAACGCTGGCCTACGAGCTGTGGGAGGACCTCGGCTTCACCGCACCGGACAACGTCGTCACCGTCGCGGGCGCCGGCAGTATCGTGCTGGGCTGCGACCTCGGCTTCACCGAACTGCTCGCCGCCGGTGCGATCGACCGGCGCCCGCGGCTGCTCGTCGCCCAGCCCGCGAACTGCGCTCCCCTGCACGCGAGCTTCCAGTCCGCTGTGGACACTCCGGTGCCGACGGCCTTCGCGCCGACGATCGCCGAGGGCACGGCCATCCGCGAACCGGTCCGGTTGCCCGAGGTTCTCACCGCGATCCGCCGGTCGAACGGGACCACCGTCGCGATCGACGAAGCCGCCATCGCCGACGCGACACGCCGGCTCGCCGCCGCCGGGCTCTACGCGGAGCCGACCAGTGCGACCGCTGCCGCCGCACTCGACGTCTTCCGCGCCCAGGGCGTCATCCGGCCCGAGGAGACGACCGTGGTCATCCTCACCGGGTCCGGTCTCAAGGCGGCGGCCACGATGTCCGCGTTGTTCGCCGAGGACACCCCGTGAGTGACGCCGAGGACGAACTGCTGCTGCGCGAGACCGAGAAGATCGCGGTGGCGATCGGCCGGATGTTCCCCGGGCTGTGCGAGGTCGTCCTGCACGACCTGCGCGACCCGGACCACGCCATCCGCGTGATCGAGTCCAACCTCTCCGGCCGCGCCCCCGGCGACCCGGCCACCGAACTCGGCCTCGCCCGGATCCAGGACCCGGACTATCCGGAGGTGCTGCAGAACTACCCCAACACCTTCCCGGACGGCCGTCCCGCCAAGAGCACGTCGATCGGCGTCAAGAACAGCGACGGCGCCTACGTCGCCGCTCTCTGCCTCAACCTCGACGTCTCGCTGTTCGCCAGCGCCGCCAAGAGCCTCGCCACCCTCGTCCGGACCGATGAGCAGGAGCAGCCGCTGACCGAAACGCTGCGCGCCAGGACCGTCGACGAACTCCGTTCCCTGGTCGAGGAGTACGCCGCAGCCCACGGCCAGACCCCGCGCGGTCTCGTTCCCGCCGCGAAGAAGGAACTGGTGCGGACCCTGCAGGAACAGGGCTTCCTGCAGGTCAAGCACTCGGTCCCGGCGCTGACCGAACTCCTCGGCCTCGCCCGCGCGACGATCTACAACTACCTGCGCTGATCAGCCGTCGAGGAACCGCGCCAGCTCCGCGGTGACGAACCGCGGGTTCTCCTCGACGAGCCAGTGGCCCGCCTTCGGCACGTCCGCGGCCTGCACGATGTTGGTCAGGCGCGGGGCCACCGTGCCCCGGATCGCGTCGAGCTGCCCCTGTGCGGTCATGAGCAGGGTCGGGACGCGGACCGGTGCCGCCGCCACGGTGTCGCGGACGTCCTTGTCGAGGGCACGGTAGAGCTCGAAGCCGCCGGAAAGGACCTCGGGCCTGCTGTAGGTCCGCGCGTACTCGGTGATCTCGGCGTCGGTGAACGGGGACCGATCCGAGGTGCCGCCGAACGCCGTGCCCCCGAAGGAAACCTGGGGATAGAACAGCGCCAGGTACTCACGGACGTCGTCATGGACCACCGCCTCGGGAACCCGGCGCTGGGAGTGGAAGGCGATGTGCCAGCTGAGCGAGCGGTACATGGTCGCGTCGATCGCCGGTCCCGGCAGCGGCAGGTCGAAGTAGCCGAGGCGGGCGGTGTCGGTCGGGAACTGACTCGCGTACTGAAAGGCCACGGCAGCACCGAAATCGTGCCCGACGACGCGGGCGTCACGCACCCCGAGCCGCTCGGCGATCAGCTTGTGCACATACCGCGCCAGTGTGGCCTTGTCGTAGCCCGGCGGTTTGCCGGTGCTGTCCCCCAGCCCGGGAAGGTCGACGGCGTAGACGGTGTGGTTTTTGGCGAGCTCCGGCATGATCGGCCACCAGCCGTACCAGGTCTGCGGCCAGCCGTGGATCAGCACCACCGGTGTGCCTTTGCCGCCGGTCACGTAGTGCATCCGGACGCCGTCGACGTCGGCGAACTCGTGCCGGAAGGTGTTCCCGAACTGGGGATCGCTCTGTGTGGCGGCCGCGTAGGGCGCGACCTCGCCGGTGCTCGGCGTGGAGCATGCGGCGGTGCCGATCGTGAGCACGAGGGTGAGTGCGGCCGTCGCGACCGTGCGCGCGAAGCGGGGGAAACGGCGCGACAGCGGCCGTGGTGCGGTGATCATGTGTTCCTGTCCTGGGAAAAGGGGCGTCAGCGCCCGGTGGAGCCGTCGATCAGTTCGCGGAGGATGTCGGCATGGCCGGCATGGCGGCCGGTCTCCTCGATCATGTGCGTGAGCGCCCAGCGCACGCTGGGCGCGGAGCGGCCCGGCCGCGGGACAGGTGCGCCCAGATCGGCGCACCCGTCGAGCATGTCGTTCGCGTGCTCGATCACCTCGCGGTAGCGGGCGACGACGTCCGCCACGCTGTCCTCCGGTGCGGCGTGGAATGTCGCCTGCCAATCGGTGACGTTGTCCCCGAGGAACAGCGAACGCTCGACGAAGGTCAGGTGGTTGAGCAGGCCGAGCAGGTTCGTGCCCGAGGGCACCGCCGCCGTCCGCACGTCGGGTTCGGGGGCGCCGTCGACCTTCGCGGCGATCGAGGTACGGAGGTAGTCGAGGAATCCGCGCAGGACCTCGATCTCACTGCTTCCGGTCCGGGGCGGCGGGGAGTCGCGGCGCCGGCGCGCAGTACTGGGCACGGTGTTGTTCCTTCCTTGTCAGGCGGTGCGGTCAGGCGGTGCGGCGGATGAGCAGGACGTGGTCGATGACCTCGGCGGTGCGCCCGCCCGGTCCGGTCGCGATCCGGCGGGGCGCGTCGGCCCGTTCGATCCGCCAGATCCCGGCGTCCAGCGCGATGCCCGCGGCGACCTCGCGCGGGCTCGGGTAGCGGGTGCCGGGGTCCTGGTTCCACGACCACGGCGCGGCCGAACCGTGGTCGACGACCAGCAGCCGCCCACCCGGGCGCAGTGCCTGCGCGGCCGAGCGCAGCACGGTCGCCCTGTCGAGTTCCGCGGGGGTGTGCAGGTAGTGGGCGCAGATCAGGTCGAAACGGCCCTGCGGAAAGGATTCGTGCAGGTCGTGCCGTGCAACGCTGACGCGGTCGCCCAGCCCTGTTGACCGGGCAAGGGCGGCGAGCCGGTCGACCGCCACTGACGAGATGTCGGCGGCGGTGACGCGCCAGCCCTGGCGGGCGAGCCACAGCGCGTCCCCGCCGTTGCCACAGCCGAGGTCCAGCGCGTCGCCGGGCGCCAGGCCGGTGACCAGCTCGGTGAGCCGGGCGTTCGGCCGCGGGTCGATGGCCGGTTTCCGGGCCCGGTACACGCCGTCCCAGAACGTGACCGCATCGGTGGTGCTCATCAAGACTCCTTCGGTCGGTACGCGCTCAGTCTCGCCAGGCGCGTCCCGATCTGGCACGGAATCTTGCGGTTATGGCAAGGTGGCCGCGTGGACCACCGAACGGAAGACGTGCTCGACGCGGTCGGGCCGCGGTTGCGCGCGCTGCGACGTGACCGCGGCATCACTCTCGCCGATCTGGCGGCGACGACGGGCGTCTCGGAAAGCACCCTGTCGCGGCTGGAGAGCGGGCAGCGCCGGGCGACGCTGGAGTTGCTGCTGCCGCTGGCCAGTACCTACGGCGTTCCGCTGGACGACCTGGTCGGCGCCCCGCGCACCGGCGACCCCCGGATCCACCTCAAGCCGATCCACCGGTTCGGGATGACCTTCATCCCGCTTTCCCGGCGGCCGGGCGGGATCCAGGCGTTCAAGATGATCATTCCCGCGCGGTCGGAGCCGCTCGAACCGACCCCGCAGACGCACGACGGCTTCGAATGGCTGTATGTCCTCAATGGACATCTGCGGCTCGTGCTCGGCGAGCGCGACATGACGTTGCCGCCAGGCGAGGCCGCCGAGTTCGACACGTCGCTGCCGCACTGGCTGGGCAGCGCCGACGGCGGCGTGGTCGAGCTCCTCATCCTGTTCGGCATGCAGGGCATGCGCGCGCACGTGCGCGCCGGGGCACATCGGCACGCACACGAGGAATCCTCGTAGCCCGAGCCACTTCCGGGCTTCATTGTCCACAACGGACACTCGTCGCGAGACGACGGCGTTGGGGGGGGGGGGGGGGGGGCCGCCCCCCCCCCCCCCCCCCCCCCCCCCCCCCCCCCGCGCCCCTCCGGGGATACATGCCCCACACCCTAAACGGGGCGCCCGCGGCGGGGGAGCGGGGGCCGGGCCCCCCTACCCCGGCACGCCGTACGCACCCCCCGGTCAGCGGCTCACCAGGCCACGGGCAGCTCGTGCACCCCGTAGATCGCCATGTCCGCCCGCATCCGTACCTCCT
The DNA here is from genome assembly GCF_042739735.1 of Amycolatopsis sp. NPDC059027. Lineage (NCBI taxonomy): Bacteria > Bacillati > Actinomycetota > Actinomycetes > Pseudonocardiales > Pseudonocardiaceae > Amycolatopsis > Amycolatopsis sp. NPDC059027. The sequence goes on from NZ_JBHYIK010000016.1 coordinate 87,776, forward strand.
CGGCAGGCACCGCCAGCCGCAGCTCGGGGAACCGCCTGGCCAGCGCCGGATATCCGATGCGCATCTCGACCCTGGCCAGCTGCTGGCCCAGGCACTGGTGCACCCCGTGCCCGAAGCCGATGTGCCCGGTCGCCGGGCGCGTGATGTCGAGCCGGTCGGGATCGGGGAAACGTTCGGGGTCGCGATTGGCCGCCGGGACCGAAACGACCACCGACTCCCCTGCCCGGATCAGCTGGCCCGCCACTTCGACGTCCTCGACCGCGGTCCGTCCCGGCCCCACGTGGATGACGCTCAGGTAGCGCATCAGCTCCTCGACCGCGTTGGTGACCAGGCTCGGGTCGGCCCGCAGCGCCGCGAACTGCTCCGGATTGCGAAGCAGCGCGAACGTCCCGAGCGCGAGCATGTTCGCGGTCGTCTCGTAGCCCGCGATGAGCAGCGTCATGGCGATCGTCGCCAGCTCCTCGCCGGTGAGTTCCCCGGCCTCGATCAACCCGCTGAGCAGGTGCTCGTCCGGCTCGGCGCGCTTGCGTTCGACCAGTTCGCCCATGTACGCCATCACCGCGCCCATGGCCGTGGTGATCTCCTCGGCGCTGGACTTCAGGTTGAACAGCACCGAGGCGTTCTTCTGGAAGCCATCCCGCTCCCCGAGCGGGACTCCGAGCAGTTCGCAGATCACCAGTGACGGGATCGGCATCGCGAAAGCGGTCACCAGATCACACGGCGGCCCCGCCTCCTCCATCCGGTCGAGGTGCTCCTCGGTGATCCGCGCGACGCGGGGCTCCAGCATCTGCATCCGCCGCACGGTGAACTGGCCGGTGAGCTGCTTCCGCAGCCGGGTGTGCTCCGGCGGGTCGAACGAGGTCAGCGCCCCCGGCTGGGCCGGACGTGGCTTCTCCTTGGCGAACGCGTGCGGGATCGGTGTCCGCCGCAGCTCGGCGCGGGAGCTGAACCGGACGTCCGCGAGCACCGCCCTCGCGGCGGCGTACCCGGTGATCAGCCAGCCCTCGTGACCGTCCGGGTAGACCAGGCGGCTGATCGGCGAACGGGCACTGAGGTCGGTCAGCGCCTCGGGCGGGTCGAACGGGCAGCGGCCACGGGTGGTGGGCAAGCCCTGAGCGAGCGGAACGGTCTGCGTCATCGCCGACTCCGAAAAAGTGGTGGGAGGTCGCGGCGTCCGCCCCAGGTCGCTCGGCCGCCGCGCTGTCTGCTGGGCCACTTCAGAAGGTACATAGGTTTCACTGTTTTGTGAAGTCAAGAAAACGTATGAACCCCGAGAGTGCGAGTGAAACCTTCCATTACCGCACGCGGGCCGCCCGGACGCCGCAACTCGGCGCCATCCGTTCCCGAAAGTCTTCGCGTGATACCCGCGCGAACGCCGTGGGGCGGGTGTGACCGCAAGCACACCTTAAGTCTTTCCTTGGTGCGCTAGATCACTCGCCACTCCCCGTCTACGGTCTGGCAACCATGGATTCCTCTCCACGCCCCGAACAGGGCGGCAGCTACACGAAAGCACTCGGCAAACGCCAGGTGCAGATGATCGCGATCGGTGGCGCGATCGGCGTCGGGCTCTTCCTCGGCGCGGGCGGAAAGCTGCATCAGGTCGGGCCGTCGCTGATCTTCTCCTACGCCCTCTGCGGCGCGGCAGCCTATTTCGTCATGCGTGCACTCGGCGAACTCGTGCTGCACGAGCCCAGTTCGGGTAGTTTCGTCACGTACGCGCGAAAGTTCATCGGCCCCTGGGCCGGGTTCGCCTCGGGCTGGCTGTACTGGCTCAACTGGGCCATGACCGGCATCGCTGAGATCACCGCCGTCGCGATCTACGTGCACAAGTGGCTGCCCGGCATTCCACAGTGGATCACCGCGCTGATCGCCCTCGGCGTGCTCCTCGCGGTGAACCTGTTGAGCGTCAAGCTGTTCGGCGAACTCGAGTTCTGGTTCTCGGTCGTCAAGGTCCTCGCCATCGTCGTCTTCCTGATCACCGGCCTCGGCCTGGTGCTCAGCGGGGCGAACATCGGCGGCACGTCCGCCGGGGTGCAGAACCTCACCAACCACGACGGGATCTTCCCCGCCGGCCTGGGCATCACGCTGATGACGCTGCAGGCGGTCATCTTCGCCTACTCGGCCATCGAACTCGTCGGCATCGCCGCCGGGGAGACCAAGGACGCGCGCAAGGTCCTGCCCAAGGCGATCAACAGCGTGGTGTGGCGGATCGCCGTGTTCTACGTCGGTTCCGTGCTGCTGCTGGCGATGCTGCTGCCGTGGCCGTTCTACAGCGGCGACGAAAGCCCGTTCGTCACGGTCTTCACCCGCCTCGGCATCCCCGGCATCGGCGACGTCATGAACGCCGTCGTGCTGACCGCGGCGCTGTCTTCGGTCAACTCGGGCCTGTACTCGACCGGGCGCATCCTGCGGGCACTGTCCGAAAAGGGCGAAGCACCGAAGTTCGTCAGCCGAATGAGCAGCCGCCACGTGCCCTACGGCGGCATCCTGTTCACCTCGGTCGCCTATCTGCTGGGCGTGGTGCTGAACTATCTGGTGCCGAAGGACGCGTTCGACATCGCCATCGCGATCGCCTCGCTCGGCGTCGTGGCGACCTGGGCGACGTTGATCGTCTCGCAGATGAAGCTGCGTCAGGCGGCACTGCGGGGCGAGCTGGAGCGGCCGAGCTACCGGATGCCCGGCGCCCCGTACACGGGCTGGGCGACGCTGGCCTTCCTCGTGCTGGTGATCGCGTTGATGGGCTTCTCCGACGGACCCGAGAAGATCGCGTTCTACTCGATCCCGGTGGTCGCGATCGTCCTCGCGGTCGGCTGGCGCTTCATCCGCCGCCGCGAACGCGACCGCGAGCGCACCACCGTCGCCGTCGGTTCCCGGGACTGATCACCCGGCGATAGCCCGGCCCCCCCGGGGGGCGGGCCGGCCCCGTGGGGGGGGGCCCAGCACCCCGCGCCGGGGGGGGGGGGGCGCCGCAAGACCCCCCCGCCCCGGAGAGGGTTAGACA
>NZ_JBHYIK010000016.1:90786-91739 GCF_042739735.1 Amycolatopsis sp. NPDC059027
CGCCCGCCGCACCGCCGGGCGGGGGGGGGGGGGGGGGGGGGGGGTGGGGCGCGCGGTGGCGGGGCCGCGGGCCCCCCCCCCCCCACGCCATGTCACGCCCCGTTCATCAGCCCTTCCAGGGTGTCCTTTGTGGAGCGTGGTGCCCTGAAGGGTCCTTGAGGGCGCCGAGTGCTGCGAAGCTCCCTTCAGGGCGTTCGGCAGGCTTGTCGCTCACAGGGCTCGTCGCGACGATGGGGCGTAGCGCCCGGCCCTCCCCTGCCGGGGCGCCTGCTACTTCCAGCGGCCCAGTTCGCCCGGCGCGGGTGGCGGGCCGGGCAGCGGCGGTCCGTCCCCGGACAGGCCTTCGACGAGCAGGGCGAGGTAGCGGCGGCGCAGCACCTTGGTCCGCTCCGGATCCGCCGTCCGGATCGCCGCACAGCATTCCAGGATCAGCCCGACGTCCTCGGCGACGACGTCCTCCCGCAGCCGCCCGCCCTCGTGTGCCCGCGCCACCATCGCCGCCGTCAGCTCACCGGCGCGCCGCGCGTCCTCCCCCATCTCCGGCGTCGGGGTGAAGGTGCCCGCGAGGTGCACCGTGAGCGAATGGACGTCGGCGTCCACGACCCGCCCGAGGAACTCGCTCAGCGCGCGCCAGCCGTCTGGCTCTTCGGCCGCCGCCTCCGCTTCCGCGATGTACTGCCGTAAACCGTCGTGGCACAGCTTGCACAGCAGGGCCTCCTTACCGGGGTAGCGCCGATACAGGGCACTGATCCCGACCCCGGCACGCTCGGCGACCGCCGAGACCGGGGCCTTCGGATCGGCGATGAACACCGTGCGCGCGGCATCCAGGATCACCACATCGTTGCGGGGGGGGGGGGGGGCGGGGGCGCCCCCCCCCGGGGGGGGGGGGGGTGTGGGGGGTGTGCTGGGGAATAAAAAGAAAAAGAAAAAAAAACAAGGTGTTGGGGTTTTGT
>NZ_JBHYIK010000016.1:91749-96672 GCF_042739735.1 Amycolatopsis sp. NPDC059027
TTTTTTTTTTTTAATATTTCTCTTTTTCACTCGTGGCGCCCGTCACACTCTAACAACAAATTGGGGGGGGGGTGGTGGGCGGCCCGCCCACCCCCCCGCGGGCGTGTCGACGTTTCGAGGCATGCTTCGAGACTATCACTGGAACGGATCATTCCGCTCTGGTACGGTTCGGAACGAACCATTCCGTTCCATCCCCCGAGGAGTCCCCGTGACCGAGATCCGCCCCTTCCGCGCCGACGTTCCCCAGGCCGACCTCGACGAGCTTTCGGCACGTCTGCGCAGGGCGCTCTGGCCCGACGACCTGCCCGCCGCCTACGGCGTCACGAACGAGCGGGTCCGCAAGCTCGCCGAGTACTGGCTGGACGAGTTCGACTGGCGCGCGTTCGAAGCGCGGCTGAACGCCTTTCCCCAGTACGTCACCGAGATCGACGGCGAGGACATCCACTTTCTCCACGTCCGCTCGTCGCGGCCGGACGCGACACCGCTGGTGCTGACCCACGGCTGGCCGGGCTCGATCGTCGAATACCTCGACGTCATCGGCCCGCTGGCCGAGCCGGCCTCGGCCGACGAGCCCGCGTTCCACCTGGTGATCCCGTCCTTGCCCGGGTTCGGCTTCTCCGGGCCGACCCGGTCGGCGGGCTGGGACCGGTACCGCACCGCGCGGGCGTGGGCCGAGCTGATGCGCCGCCTCGGGTACGAGCGCTACGGCGCCGTCGGCAACGACGGCGGCTCGATGGTCTCCCCCGAACTCGGCCGCATCGCGCCGGAGAACGTCGTCGGCGTGCACGTCACGCAGCTGTTCTCGTTCCCGTCCGGCGACCCGGCCGAAATGGCCGGCCTCGACGAGACGGAGCAGGCGGCGCTGGCGACCCTGCAGTGGTTCTACGAGGAGAAGTTCTCCTTCAACACGCTGCACAGCCAGCAGCCGCACACCCTCGCGTTCGCGCTCGCGGACTCCCCGCTCGGCCTGCTCGCCTGGAACGCGCAGCTGTTCGACGAGAAGCTGGACGCCGAGTTCGTCATCGCCAATGTCGCGCTCTACTGGCTGACCGGCACCGCGGGGTCCTCGATCCGCTTCTACTACGAGGAAATGCACACCACCGAACACCCGGCCGGCCCGACCACCACCCCGACAGCGCTGGCCATGTTCCCGAACGACTTCCAGTCGATCCGGCGCTTCGCCGCGCGCGACCACGCCAACCTCGTCAGCTGGAACTCCTACCCCGAGACCGGCGCCGGGCACTACGCCGCGCACGAGGCGACCGACGTCCTCGTCGGCGACCTCCGGCAGTTCTTCGCCGGGCTGGCGCACCGGTGGCCGGTGCTCCGCGAAGCCCACCGAGCGCTGCGCACCGCCGTCGCGGGAGTACCCGACGGTGTCGCCTGGGAAGCGCCGACACCGTGTAGCGACTGGACCGTGACGCAGGTACTGCAGCACGCGGCCGGGGATCAGCACGGCTACGCGGCCGCCATCACCGGGCGCGGCGGCCCCGCGGAGAACCCGTTCGCCCCGTCGGGCCGGATCGACGGCGACCGCGGCGCCTACCTCGAATCCGCGCTCACCGCGTCCGCGGTGGCGTTCGCCGGAGTCGCCGCGAGCGTCCCCACTCCCCTGCCGCAGGGCGAACTCCCGGCGCCGATCGCGGTCGGTGCCTGCGCGCTGGACGCCGCCGTGCACGCGTGGGACATCGCCGTCGCCACCGGGCAGGAGTCACCGCTCGACCCCGGTCTCGCCGAAATCCTGCTCTCCGTGGCCAAGGAGATCGTCGAACCGCTGCGCCCGTTCGGTGCCTACGCCCCCGCGCTGGACGGCGCCGCCGATGACGACGCCGTCGCGTCGCTCCTGCGGTACCTCGGCCGGAATCCACAGTGGACGGCTTGAGCACGGAAGCCACCGCGAGCGGCATCGCGAATCCGCTCGCGGTGGCATGCCGGCGACCGCTCTTCCGGCGCGTCGGGTCAGCGCAGAAGGCGTTCGGCGGCCGAACAGGCCTGTTGACCGTGGCAGTTCGCCAATGCTTGCAGCGCGTTGTGCAGCTGGGCGCGCCGGTCGGGAGGCAGACTGCCCGCGGCGTTGTTCAGCTCGTCGGGATCGGCGGTGCGATCGTAGAATTCGGCGCTGCCATCGGTGGTGTACTCCACGTAGGTGTAGTCGACCGTGCGCAAGGCCTCATACGTGGCGGGGTTGCCGCTGTTCTTCCCCGGCTTGTCGGGGTCGGAGGCGTCGAAGTCCGGGCCGTGGTGTTCGATCAACGCCGTGGTGCGCCCGTCCGGGACCGGCTGCCCGGTGAGCAGCGGCATGAGGTCGTGACCGTCGACATCGGCCGCCGGTGTCAGCCCGGCCAGTTTTTCGAAGGTGGGTGCCAGGTCGATGTTTTCCACCGGGTTGGATATGGTTTTGTTCGCGCCCACGCCGAGTTTCGCGCCTCCGGCGACGATCAGCGGAACGTGGATGTCGGTGTCGAACGCGGTCATCTTCCCGGGGTTGAGCCGGTATTCGCCCATGTGGAAGCCGTTGTCGGAGCTGAATACGACCAGCGTGTCGTCCGCGACGCCGGCCTTGGTGAGCGTGTCGCGCAGCGAGCCGACCATGCGATCGACCGCCTGCACCGCCTGCGCCCGTTTGCGGAAGCCGGTGTCGATGACGCTCTTCTCCTTGTCGGTCAGCGGCGTGCGGCCGGCGAGCCACTGCGGAGGGTTGCTCGGCAACTGGTCGAAAGCCTTGCCGCGCGGAGCGGTGAGACCGGGGAACGCGTCCTGGTCCCGCGGCGCGGGGGTGAACGGACCGTGCGGAGCGAAGGTCGCGACCTCGAGAAGGAAGGGTTTGTGCGCGGATACGGACGAGTTGATGAATCCGCTCGCCTTTCCGGACACCACGTCGGTGAGGTAGTCCTCCGGTTGGGAGCCGTAGTGCTTGACGGTGTGGTTCTCGTTGAGGTCGTAGTCGAACTCCGGATAACCATTCCCGGCGACGTCCCACTCGTCCCAGCCGGGCGGGACGTAGTTTTCCTGTCCGTCCACCTTGCCTCGGGGGTTATAGCCGTTCAGGTACTTGCCCATCATCCCGGTGCGATAGCCGGCGGCCTGCAACGCGACGGCGGAGGTGGCCTTTTCATTGCCACGCTTGTGGAAGACGTCGAACCCGCCATCGGATCCGCCATTGGTGACCACGCCGGTGTCGTGCGGGAACTTGCCCGTGAAGATCGACGACCGCGAGGGGCAGCAGAGCGAGTCGGTCACCGTGTAGTTGGCGAAGGTGGTGCCGTCACGTGCCAGCTTCTGCACGTTCGGCATGTACTGAACCAAATTCATGGCCAGGTCGTCGGTGAGGACGAAGACCACGTTCGGACGGTCGGCCGCACCCGGCTGGGTGGAGGCGGCGGGTACCTGCGCGGCGGCGCATGAGGTGACGAGCAGGCAGGCGGCGCCGGCCAGGGCAACGAGCACGCCCCGGCGAATCGGTCCATGCTTCCGTTGTGAGCTCATGCCGGTACGGTAAGGCGGCATACCCGCGGTTGCGATGCGAAAATGGCTGAAGGTCTGCTGAAGATCCGCAACCGGTCGTTCGCGATCAAGCGACTTCGCGGACTGCCGCGATGCGGAAAAGATCCCCTTTCGCCACAAGGAATCGTGACACTGCGGGCCGGGCGCGGCGGACCATCGACGGGTGATGTGCGCACACCACGCTCGCCGCGACCGGGACCCGGTGGGGTCGAGTCAGGCTTCGTCCTTGTCTGTTGACGGCCCGCCTCGATCCGCCACCGGGTTCCGCGATCCACTGCAACGCGATGATCTAGGCGGTGGCCTCGAACTCCACCACCGAGTCGAGCGCGGCGCCCATCGCCGCGTTCGCCTCGCGTTCGATCATGATCTCCACGAGCACCGGGCGGCTGGTGCGCTCGGCCTCCTTGCCCGCCCACGCCAGCGCCTCGCGGATCTCGCCCGGCTCGTGCACGCGGGTGCCCGAGCAGCCGTAGGCCTCCATGATCTTCACGTTGTCCGAGCCGTTCGTGTCGTAGTGGATGTCGACCTGGTAGTTCATGTCGTATCCCCGCGAGGCCTGGCGGATCAGCCCGAGGTACTCGTTGTTCAGCATGATCAGCACGAACCCGACGTCGTACTGCGCCGCCACGGCCAGTTCCTCCACCAGGAACTGGAACGAGTAGTCCCCGACCACGCCGACGACCTGGGCCTCCGGGCGGGCCTTCTTGACGCCGATCGCCGCCGGGATCTCCCAGCCGAGCGGGCCCGCCTGGCCGCACACCTGGTAGTGCCGGGGCTTGTGCGCCCGCTGGAACTGGCCCGACCAGATCTGGTACAGCCCGATCGCGGTGACGAAGTAGGTGTCCTCGCCGTAGAACTCGTTGATCTCCTTGAACACCCGCGGCGCCTTGATCGGCCGGTCGTCGAAGTCCTCCCGCCGCGGCAGCGCGGTCTTCAGTTCGCCGATCCGCTTCACCCAGCCCCGGTCCCGTGCCGTGTCCTGACCGTCCATTGTGGTCAGGAGCGCGTCGAGAAACATGCCGGTGTCCGACACGACGCCGAGGTCGGGGCCGAACACCTTGCCGAGCTGGGTCGGCTCGATGTCGACATGGATGAACTTCCGTTCACCCCGGTAGACGTCGAGATTCCCGGTGTGCCGGTCGCCGAACCGGGCGCCCAGCGCGAGCACGAGGTCGGCTTCGAGGAAGGCCGCGTTCGCCCACCGCTGCGACGTCTGGATCCCGGCCATCCCGGCGAACAGCTCGTGATCCTCGGGGAAACTTCCCTTACCCATCAAGGTGACCTGCACCGGGACGCCGAGCCGCTCGGCGACGGCGAGCAGCCGGTCGCGGCCCCCACCCCGGGCCACCCCCCCCCCCGCCCCGCGCAGCGCGGGGGGGGGCGCGCGCCCGCGAACCCGCGCCCCCGCCCCCCCCCCCC
>NZ_JBHYIK010000016.1:96682-100298 GCF_042739735.1 Amycolatopsis sp. NPDC059027
TGTCGTCCGGCCGCATCCGGGCCACCGGGCCCGCCCGCCCCCGGGGCCCCGGCGTGCCGCCGGTCGCTCGCCTCACCGAGGACCACCCCACCGCCGGCCAGGATCAGCGGGCGTTCGGCCGCGCGCAGCATCTCCAGCGCCCGCTCGACCCGCGCCGGCGACGGGATGACCGAGGTGACCGGCAGCGGCGAGTCGATGCTGGAGTCCCATTCGATCTCCTGCTTCTGCACGTCGATCGGCAGGTCGATCAGGACGGGGCCCGGCCTTCCGGACCGCGCGATCCGGAAAGCCTCGCGGAAGATCCACGGCAGCTGCGCGGCCTCCTTGACCTGCACCGCCCATTTCGTCACCGGCTTGGCGATCTCGACGATGTCCACCGCCTGGAAGGCCTCGGTGTGCAGTTTGCGGGAATCCGCCTGCCCGGTGATGCACAGGATCGGGATCGAGTCCGCGTGCGCGGTGTACAGCCCGGTGATCATGTTGGTCCCGGCAGGGCCGGAGGTCCCGATCGCCACTCCGACCTTGCCGGTGGTCCGCGCCCAGCCGTCGGCCATATGGGTCGCGCCCTCTTCGTGGCGCACCACCAGATGGTCGATGCCGGAGCCCTGCATCGCGTGGTACAGCGGGAGAATCGCGGCGCCGGGGCAACCGAAGGCGACGTCGACGCCCTCGCTCTTCAGCACGTCGACGACCGCTTCCATCGCGGGAATTCTCCCCATGTCACGCCTCCGCTTTCGTGCGGCCGGAAAGATCTTCGACCACCTTGAGCAACGCCGAATGGTCGAGCGAGCCGTAGCCCATCGCCCGGCCCGCGGCGACGAGCTGGGCGACCAGCCCGGTGAGCGGGAGCGCCACGTCGGCCTGCCGCGCGGCGGCCAGCGCGATGCCCATGTCCTTGTGGTGCAGGTCGATCCGGAACCCGGGCTCGAAGCTCCGCTCCACCATGCTCTTGCGCTTCAGCTCCAGGATGCGGCTGCCGGCGAGCCCGCCCGCCAGCACGTCCAGCCCGGTCCCCGCGTCCACACCGGACGCTTCGAGCAGCACGATGGCCTCCGCGACCAACCCGTAGATACCACCGACGACAAGCTGGTTGGCCGCCTTCACCACCTGGCCGGCGCCGTGCGGTCCGACGTGCACGATCGTCTTACCGACCACCTCGAACACCGGCAGAGCGGCCGTGAAGTCCGCCGCCTCCCCGCCGACCATAATGGACAGTGCGGCCTGCTCGGCCCCTGCCTGCCCGCCGGAGACGGGCGCGTCCAGCACGCGGATCTCCTTGGCCGCGGCCCGGTTCGCGATTTCGATCGAGGTCTCGGGCCGGATCGTGCTCATATCGGCGAGCAGTGCGCCCGGCTTCGCCGTCTCCAGCACCCCGCCCGCGCCCAGGACCACCTCCTCCACCTGCGGGTGGTTGGGCAGCATGGTGATCACGACGTCGGCCTCGGCGACCGCGTCGGCGACGCTCGTGGCGGCCCGCCCGCCCGCCGCCTCGAGTTTCGCGAGGGCGGCCGCGTGCACGTCGTATCCGCTGACCTCGTGCCCGGCCGCGGCCAGGTGCGCGGCCATCGGGGTGCCCATGACACCCAGGCCGATGAATCCCAACTTCGTCATGCCCGTCCCCTTTGCGCGATAGGCAGCCATTCCAGTGACGCGACGGTTTCGCCGGTCGGCAGGTACTCGACGCCGACCTCGCCGCGATAGCCCGCGGCCTCGAGCTTTTCGAGGTATCCCTCGATGTCCAGCGAGCCGGTGCCGGGCTCGTGCCTGCCCGGTACGTCGGCGATCTGGACGTGCCCGATCCGCGGGGTGTGCACCGCGACGAGCGCGTCGAGATCATCGCCGTTCGTCGCGAGGTGGTAGAGATCGGCGAGCAGCCGGACGTTGTCCCGGCCCAGCTCGTCGAGGATCTTGACGGCGTCGGCCGTCGTCTTCAGCGGGTAGCGCTCCGCCCCGGACAGCGGTTCGAGCACGAGCTGCGCGCCGATCCTGGCCGCCGCCTCCGCGGCCGTCGCCAGATTGACGAGCGCCAGTTCGTCCTGCCGTCCGGGTTCGACGCCCTCGATCCGGTTGCCGTACAACGCATTGAAGCTGCGGCAGCCGAGGCGTTCGGCGATGCCGAGCGCGACGACGAGGCTCTCGGCGAACTCGGTTTCCCGTCCTGGCCAGGACACCACGCCACGATCCCCGGCGGGCATGTCGCCCGCGAAGAAGTTCAACCCGGTCAGCCGGACCCCCGCCCCCTCGATCGCCGCCACGAACGCGTCCACCTCGTCCCGGGACGGGACGGCGACCTCGAACGGCCACCAGAACTCGACCGCGGTGAAGCCGGCGTCACGCGCCGCCTTCGGTCGTTCCGGCAGCGGCAGTTCCTTGAACAGGGTGGACAGATTGGCGACGTACGCCAGGGAATGACGTGCACCGGCAAGTTCGGCCATCGGTTACCTCGTCGCAGACTCGGAGTGCGTTCCGCTCGTATTCCGTAATGCGGAAACTCTTTTTCGTATATCGGTATTCTAGCTCGCCTTGAGAGCGCGGGTCAACGCTCGGGAGCAGGCGGCGGCATCTCGCACATAGCGAGAGCGGCTTCCAGGACCGGACTTTCGGAGGTATCAGCACGCCCCGGCCGCCGGTATACGCTTGCGCAACACGGCTAAAAGGTCTGAACCAATCGCCCGACCCGGTACTGCCGCCCACCACCCGCACGGATCGACCACACCCGTCTCGTCCCCCGTGGAGGAACCATGCACCGGCTCGATTCAGCCCGCGAACACGTCCTCGGGCTCTTTCGCATCGTCATCGGATTCCTGTTCGCCTGTCACGGCGCGAAAACCGTCTTCGGTGTCCTGGGCGCCAAGGCTCCCGCCGCCATCGGCCAGTGGCCGGGCTGGTGGGCGGCGGTGATCCAGCTCGTCGGCGGCACGCTGATCTGCCTCGGGCTCGGTACCCGGATCGCCGCGTTCGTCAGCTCCGGCTCGATGGCGTACGCGTATTTCACCGTGCACCTGCCCCAAGCCGTCTTCCCCATCCAGAACGGCGGCGAAGCGTCGGCCATGTTCTGCTGGACGCTTTTGCTCCTGGTGTTCCTCGGCCCCGGCCGGTTCGCACTGGGCAATGTCCTCGGCGCGCGCCGCGCATCCGAGAACGACGCCCACGCGGCGGGGCCCGGTGCCCAGCGCTCCCCGCTCCTGCGGCCTCGCTGAGGAAGCGCTACCGGGAAAGCGCTGCCGCGACCGCGAGCACGGTGTCGACCGTGGGCTCGACCGCACAGTGCGCCCGCGCATCGCGGAACCGCCGCTCGATCCCGACGTCGCCCCGGAACGCGGCCTGATCGCACAGTTTCATCGCCTGGTCGGTCACCGCGATCACCGCTTCCGCCGAGGCGAGGCACAGGTGGAACAGTTTCGGCAGGGCCCGCGCGGGATCCCAGCCGAACGTGGACAGCGCCTCGTCGTGCAGGACGCGGACGGCGTTCGCCCGCAGCCGCATCCGGGTCAGCTCCGCGGGGGGGGGGGCCCCGGGGCCCGGGGGGGGGCCCCCCCCCCCCCCCCCCCCCCCCCGCCCCCCCGCCCCCACCCCCCCCCCCCCCCCCCCGCCCCCCCCCCCCCCCCCCCCCACA
>NZ_JBHYIK010000016.1:100308-104957 GCF_042739735.1 Amycolatopsis sp. NPDC059027
TCCGCGCCGGTGGGGTCTTCGCGCGCGAGTTGTTCGAGGACCCCTCGGCCCGGGGGCGCGCCGCGCGGCGCCCCCCGCCCGGGCGGCTCCGCGGGCCCGCCCCCGCGGCCCCCGGGCCCCCCCCCCCGCAACTCGGCCGACACCGCCGCGAGCACGCCTTCCATGATCCCGAGGGCGACCGCCGAGCCGAGCCCGAGGAACCACGGTAACGCGAGATCGAGCACGAGGTCGGCGCCCGCCCCGCTCTCGCCGAGCCGGTTCGTCTCGGGCACCCGCACCGGATCGGCCCGCACCGTGGTGGCCGCGCTCGCGCGCAAGCCGATCCCGCCGCGGTCGGCGGGGACCAACAGCCCCGGCGCCTGGCCCGGCACGAACCACAACGTCGAAGCGCCCCGCCCGCCGGACGGGCGGCTCGACCAGACGTAACTGTCCGCCTCGCCGGCGGAGATCACCCACGCCTTGCGCGCGTACAGATCGACGACACCGCCGTGCCCGCGGGCCGTGCCCTCCGGGCTCAGGAACAACCGGTCCGGCCCCGCGTCGAACACGGCGAGAGTGGACAAATGCCGCCCCGCCGCGAGGTCGGCACGCACCTCGGGGGTGCCGTGGACGTCGAGCACCGCGGCCGCCGCGAAATGCGACCGGAGCACGGTCGCGGTCCCGGCGCACGACACCGCGACCCGCTCCACCACCCGCGCCGTCTCGGCCAGGCCGTGCCCGCCGCCACCGAGCCTGCGGGACGCGGGCATGCCGAGCACTCCCTTACGGCCCAACGTGGTGACGGCGCCACGCGGGAACCGGGCCAGCTGGTCCGCGGTCGCCGCCGCCGGGTCGACGGCGCTCGCGACGATCCTGGCGACCTCCTCGGACAGGGACATCGGACACTCCTTGTGGAGAGCGGTTCAGTGCGAGCCGGCCGGGACGGGCTCGGCGATCGTGGTCCGGTTGAGCAGTCCGATCGCCGCGTGCACGTGACGCAATGCAGGGGCGGGCACGCCGGTGAGCCCGGCCAGCTCGACGACGGCACCGATGATCGCGTCGATCTCGAGTGGCTTTCCCGCCTCCAGGTCCTGCAGCATCGACGTCTTGTGGTGCCCGACGCGCCACGCGCCGTCGATGCGTTTCTCCACCGAGACCCGCGGATCGCTCCCGGCGGCGTGGGCGATCTCCAGCGTTTCGGTCATCATCGTGGCGACCAGCGCGCGGGTGTCGGCGTGCTCGCACATCTGCGCCATCGTCGCCCTCGTCAGCGCGCTCAGCGGGTTGAACGCGACATTGCCCATGAGCTTGATCCAGATGTCGTCGCGGATGCGGGGTTCCACCGGGGCCTTCAGCCCGCCCGCGATCATCGCCTCGCTCAAGGCGGTACAGCGCTCGGAAACGCCACCGGCCGGTTCCCCGAGCGAGAACCGGGTCCCCTCCAGATGCCGGATCACGCCGGGACGCTCGATCACCGTCGAGCAGTAGACGACACAGCCGATCGCGCGCCGGAGTTCGAGGACCGCGCTCACCGCGCCGCCGGGATCGACGGTCTCGACGCGGCGGTCTTCCAGCGGATGTCCGGCCAGGCCGTGGAAGTACCACCACGGAATGCCGTTCTGCGCGGCCACCAGCGCCGTCCCGGGGCCGAGGAGCGGGGCGAGCAGCGGTCCCGCCGTGGCGTAGGAATGTGCTTTCAGGCCAAGGAGGACGTAGTCGGCCTGGCCGACCTCCGCCGGATCGTCGGTGACGTGCGGCGTGGCCGAGAAGTCACCACGTGGACTGCGCACGCATACCCCGTGCCTGCGCATCGCGTCCAGATGGAGTCCCCGCGCGATGAGATGGACCTCGACCCCACCGCGGTGCAGTGCCGCACCCACGTACGCGCCGATCGCACCGGCACCGAGAACAGCCACCTTCATGATGAGCCTCCCGTCACAAGTGATTGCATACAGTATCCCGTCGACGCTACGTTTTCCATACCGCCGAACGCGGAATCGCTCCAGGTCGCCGGGCCGCGGCCGCGCGGAACCACCACGGCGGCAGAGATCCACCAGCCCGGTCATCCCGGGCGTTTCCGGCGATTACGGACCGCGTTTCTGATTGGTCCTTTTTGGTTGACTCGGGACGATCCGGACCAACTTCCGGGATTTTGCATACCAAAGGTTGTATTCTGAGGGCATTCCGCTCTTCATTCCCGAACGAGGTGCACCGTGACCCAGCCCGTCTCGCCCCTGCCCGACCGAGGGCCGACCGGACGCCGCACGGCGAAAGGATCCCTCAGCGGGTCCGCGGCCCGCCGTGTCGAGCGTCCGGCCCCGCTGCGCCAGGTCGTGTACGAGGCGCTGGCGGAGCTGATCGTCAACCGCACCCTCGAGCCGGGCCAGCACCTCGTCGAAGCCGACCTCGCCGAGTACCTCGGAGTCAGCAGGCAGCCGGTTCGCGAGGCGCTGCAACGGCTTCAGACCGAGGGCTGGGTGGACCTCCGTCCCGCGCAGGGCGCGTTCGTGCACCTGCCCACCGACGAGGAGGCCGACCACCTGCTCGGCGTACGTACCGTGCTGGAGGCCTACTCCGCGCGGCTGGCCGCCGGTGAAGCCGGCCCCGACGACGTGAAACGCCTGTGGGAACTGCACAAGGAGGGGCTCGCGGCGCTGGACGCCGACGACATCGAGGGTGTCGTGGCCGCCAACTCCGCCCTCCACGCGTTCATCACCGAACTGTCCGGCAACTCGGTGCTGGCGGAGATGATCGGGCTCGTGGACCGGCGGGTGCGCTGGTACTACACCCCCATCGCCCGGCCACGGGGGCAGGACGCCTGGCACGAGCACGCTCAGCTGATCGAGGCCATCGCGGCGAAGGACGCTGTCGTCGCGGAGGAGATCATGACCCGGCACACCGAGCGCACCCGGCAGGCATTCCACGAGAGGCCCCAGGAGGGACCTCAGTCCTGAGATACCGAAGGGTGGGGTCCTGGATGGAGTTCAGGCCGGTCAGGACCCCGCCGCCGCGGACGGACGAGCGAGGAAGTCAGGACGCCCCGCCGGATCCGTTCCGTGGCGTGGGCGGCCTGGCTGTCGCAGGAACAGCGTCAGCACGGCGGAAAGCAACGCGATACCTCCCGCCAGGATGTACGCACCGTTGTAGCCCCACGCGCTGATCACCGCGGCAGCCAAGCCGCCCCCGCCGACACCGCCGACGAGTTTCGCGCTGTACACCAGACCGTAGTTCGAGGCGTTGTTGTTCTCGCCGAAGTAATCCGGCACCAGGGAGGCGAACAGCGGATAGAAGGCACCGCCGCCGAACCCGGTCAGGAACGCGAACACCATGAACAACGGGAGGTTGTGCGTGTTGCCGCTGTAGAGCACGCCGAACTGCGCGGCCGCCGCGATCACCAGCACGATGGTCAGCGTCTGCCGCCGTCCGATCCGGTCGGAGACCCAGCCCACCACCGCGCGGCCGGTACCGTTCACAATGGACAACACCCCGGCCGACGACGCCGCGACGAACGGGCCGAAATGGCTCTCCTTCGCGAAGTCGACCTGGAAGTTGATCCCGAACAACGAGACGCCGCCGATGATCACCAGGCTGAGCCACATGAGCGGCAGCATCCCGGTCCGGATCGCCTCCATCGGGGTGTACTGCCGGACCGCGGGCGGGTTCTTGGCCAGTCCCTTGGCCCCGCTCCTGTTCCTGGCCCAGGCGATCGGGTCGACCTCCTTCGGCCACCAGCTCTTCGGCGGGTCCTTGAAGAGGAATCCGCACAGCGCGACCACGATCAGCATGTAGCCGCCGATGACGTCGAGCACCACCGAGTAGTTGTCGTGGGTGAGGAACGCGCTGAACAGATAGATGAACGGAACCGCGCCATAGGCGAATCCGCCGTTGACAAAACCGGTCCGCGCCCCGCGTTTCTCCGGATACCATTTGCCGACCATGTTGATACAGGTCGCGTACACGAGTCCCGCGCCGGTACCGCCGAGAACCGAGTACCCGATGAACGCGAGCGCCAGGTTCCCGCTGTGCGCGATCGTGAAATAGCCGATCCCGCTGCAGACCGCGCCGGCGAGCATCGCCGTCTTCGCCGAGACGATGTTCTTCTCACGCAGGCGTCCCGCCGGGAACGCCACCCCGGCCTGGAACACCGCCCAGATACTGGCCAGCCAGAACGCGTCGGCCAGCGACCAGCCGTATTTCTGTTCGAGGGTGTCTTCCACTGCGCCCCAGCCGTATTCGAAGACACTGACCGCCATCATGGCGACCCAGGGCAACCAGACCATCCACCCACGGGAACGGCCCATGATGTCGTGGGGACTCTCCCCCACCCGGTAGATCCTTCCGTTATCGTCGGCTATCTCCTGATAGGTCGGTGCGGCTGCGGTCATAAGAGTTCTCTTTCGTCACCGTTGACTACTCATTCCCTTACGTTTCGTGTCCTGCCCGCCGCACACCCCGCCCGTGTGCGACCACGACTCCTTTTCTCCGCAGCGCGCGTCAAATGTCCGGCAACATACCTCCTCCTTTCTGCTCCGGGAAGGGCCCGAGCGGGCCGCGAAACCGTGGGGGGGGGGGGCCCCCGGCCGCCCCCCCCCCGCGGGGGGCAGACCCGCGCCCCCCCCCGCCCCCCCCCCCCCCCCCGAGCGCCCCCCCCCCCCCCCCCCCCCGCGGGA
>NZ_JBHYIK010000016.1:104965-117685 GCF_042739735.1 Amycolatopsis sp. NPDC059027
CGGGCGGGCCGGGGGGGGGGGGGCGCGGGGGGGGCGGCCCCCGCCCGCGCCCCCCCCCACGGCCGGAGGACTCAGCCGAGCAACCCGGCCGAACGCGCCCACCGGTACTTCGCGCCGAGCACCGCCACCGGCTTCTCGGTGGTGTACGGGTAGGCCACGACCCCGTGCTGGTACAGGTAGTCGCTGGCCTCTTCGACCTCGACGTCGCCGGAAAGCGAAGCGACGACAGGCTTTTCGATGCCCCTCTCGCGGTACTCCGCGACCACTTCGGACACCAGCTTCGCGAACACCATCGGCGGCGTGACGATGGTGTGCCAGTAGCCGAGGATCAGCGAGTGGATCCGCTCGTCCTCCAGCCCCAGCGCGATCGTGTTGCGGTACGTCGACGGCGGCTCCCCGCCGGTGATGTCCACCGGGTTCCCCGCCGCGCCGAAGGGCGGGATGAACTTCCGGAACGCCGCGTCCAGATCGGACGGGATCTCCATCAGCTTCAGCCCGTTGTCCACGCAGGCGTCCGAAAGCAGCACGCCCGATCCGCCGGCTCCGGTGATGATGACGACGTTCTCGCCCTTCGGCGCCGGCAGCAGCGGGATGCCCCGCGCGTACTCCAGCATGTCGTTCAGGCCCGGGGCGCGGATCACCCCACTCTGGCGCAGGAGGTCGTCGTAGACCTTGTCGTTCCCGGCGAGCGCGCCGGTGTGCGAGCTGGCGGCCTTGGCGCCCTGCGAGGTCCGGCCCGCCTTGAGCACCACGACCGGCTTGCGCACGGAGACCCGCTTGGCCGTCTCCGCGAACGACCGGCCGTCCTTGAGGTCTTCGAGGTGCATCGCGATGAGCTCGGTGTTCTCGTCGTGCTCGAAGAAGGTGAGCAGATCGTCCTCGTCGATGTCGGCCTTGTTGCCCACGCCGACGATCGACGACACGCCCATCTTCGCCGAGCGGCTGAACCCGAGGATCGCCATCCCGATTCCGCCGCTCTGTGAGGAAAGCGCGACACCGCCCTTGACGTCGTACGGCGTGCAGAACGTCGCGGACAGGTTCTCCGGCGTGTAGTAGTAGCCGTAGATGTTCGGGCCGAGGATCCGCACACCGTGCTTGCGCGCGATCGCCACGACCTCGTTCTGCAGCTCGATGTTGCCGGTTTCGCCGAATCCGGACGGGATCAGGATCGCTCCTGCGACCCCCTTCGCGCCCGCTTCTTCCAGCGCGGCGGGGACGAACCTGGCGGGGATGGCGAACACCGCGACGTCCACATCGGACGGTACGTCGGCGATGCTCGCGTACGCCTTGCGATCCAGGATCTCCGAAGCCTTGGGGTTGATCGGGAAGATCTCCCCCGCGTAGCCGCCGTTGACCAGGTTCTTCATCACCGAGTTGCCGATTTTCCCGGTCTCGGCCGAAGCCCCGATCACCGCGATCGACGTGGGCTTCATGATGCGGTTCATCGCGGAGAGGATCTCCTCCTGCGAGAACCGCGGCGGCTCCTTCGCCGCGTCCGGGTCGATCAGGATCCGTACGTCCACCGCGGTGGCCCCGCCCGGGGTCGCCAGCACCGGGTTCAGGTCGACCTCGGCCAGCTGCGGGAAGTCGGTGACCAGCTCGCCGAGCGCGTGGATCACCCCGGCCAGCGCGTCGCGGTCGACCGGCTCGGCACCGCGCACGCCCCGCAGCACCTCGGCCGCCGCGATCCCGTCGATCATCGAAAGCGCTTCCCCGGTCGAGGTCGGCGCCAGCCGGAACGTGACATCCTTGAGCACCTCCACCAGCACGCCGCCCAGGCCGAACGCGACGACCTTGCCGAACGTCGGATCGGTGACCGAGCCGATGATCACCTCCTGGCCGGTGGTGAGCATCTGCTGCACCTGGACGCCGACGATGTGCGCGTCCGCCCGGTACGCCTTGGCGTTCGCGATGATCCGCGCGTAGCCCGCGGCCACCTTCTCGGCGGTGTCGAGGCCGACGAGCACACCGCCGGCGTCCGTCTTGTGCAGGATGTCCGGTGACACGATCTTGAGCACGACCGGCAGGCCGATCTCCCGTGCCTGGGCGACGGCCTCGTCGGCGCTCGTCGCGAGACGCTCCTGCGGGGTCGGGATGCCGTAGGCCTCGCAGACCTGCCTGCCTTCGGGCGCCGTCAACGACGTGCGCCCTTCCGCCGCCACGGCTTCGAGGATCTTCTCGACCGCGGCGCGGTCCTTACCGCTTGCCATCTGCCAGTCTCCTTTAGATCACGCCTGCGGTACGGAGTTCTTCGAGCTGTTCGGGGCTGTAGCCGAGTTCGCCGAGGATCTGGTCGTTGTGCTCGCCCAGCAACGGGGACCGGCCGATCTCGACCGGCGAGTCGGACAGCTTCAGCGGGCAGCCGACGGTCTTGTAACTGCCGCGTTCCGGATGCGGGACCTCGACGACGGTGCCCAGTTCGGCCAGGGTCTCGTCCTCGGCCAGTTCCTTGGTGGAGAGGATCGGGCCACACGGGACGTTGTGCGCGTTGAGCTTCTCCATCACTTCCCACTTGGAGTGCCGCGAGGTCCAGTCCTCGATCAACGCGAACGCCTTGTCCAATTTGGACAGCCGTGCCTCCGGGGTCGCCCATTCCGGGTCCTCGGCCAGCTCCGGTTTGCCGATCAGCTCGGTGATCGGCTTCCACCCGACCGGCTGGATGATGACGTAGATGTAGTCGTTCGGCCCGCCGGGCGCGCAGCGCACCGCCCAGCCCGGCTGCCCGCCGCCCGAGGCGTTGCCCGAGCGCGGCACCTCGTCGCCGAAGTTCTCGTTCGGGTACTCGTTCAGCGGACCGTGCGCGAGCCGCTGCTGATCACGCAGCTTGACCCGGCACAGGTTCAGCACGGCGTCCTGCATGGCGACCTGGACGCGCTGCCCGCGCCCGGAGTGGGTGCGCTGGTACAGCGCGGCGAGAATGCCCGCCACCAGGTGCATCCCGGTCCCGGAATCGCCGATCTGCGCGCCGGTCGCGGTCGGCGGGCCTTCCTCGAACCCCGTGGTGCTCATCGCGCCGCCCATGGCCTGCGCGATCACCTCGTAGGCCTTGAAATCGGCGTACCGGCCGGGCCCGAAACCCTTGATCGAGGCGTAGACCAGCCGCGGGTTGAGCTCTTCCAGCCGCTCCCACGAGAAGCCGAACCGGTCCACGACGCCGGGGCCGAAGTTCTCCACCAGGACGTCCACTTGGGACACCAGCTCGCTGAACAGCTTCTTGCCCTGCTCGCTCTTCATGTTGAGCGTGATGCTGCGCTTGTTGCCGTTGAGCATCGTGAAGTAGAGACTGTCCACTCCGGGCAGGTCACGCAGCTGGCCGCGGGTGATGTCGCCGCGGCCGGGGGTTTCCAGCTTGACGACGTCCGCGCCGAGCCAGGCCAGCATCTGCGTGGCCGACGGACCCGACTGCACGTGCGTCATGTCCAGGACACGAATGCCCTCAAGTGCTTTTCCCATGGGATTTTCCTCCACTCGCGAGCCGGGTCACTTGTACATCGTCTGGTTCATGGTTCCGGGCGCGTACACGTCGGGGTCGACCCAGACGTTGATCAGCGACGGCTTCCCGGACTCCCGCGCGCGTCGCAGCGCCGGAGCGATGTCCTGGGGGTCACGGACTTCTTCGCCGTAACCGCCGAGCATCCGCGCGAACTCGTCGTAGCGGACGTCGCCGAGCGTGTTGCCGACGCGCTCGCGGGGCAGGCCGTACTTCGCGGCCTGGCCGTAGCGGATCTGGTTCATCGACGAGTTGTTGCCGACGATGCCGACGAACGGCAGGTCGAACCGCACCAGCGTCTCGAAGTCCCAGCCGGTGAGGCTGAACGCGCCGTCGCCGAAGAGCGCCACGACCTCCTTGTCCGGCCGGGCGTGCTTGGCCGCCAGCACGAACGGGATGCCGACGCCGAGTGTCCCCAGTGGACCGGGGTCCATCCAGTGGCCCGGCGACTTCGGCTGCACGACCTGTCCGGAGAAGGTGACGATGTCGCCGCCGTCGCCGATGTAGATCGAGTCCTCGGTGAGGAACTCGTTGATCTCGTGCACCAGCCGGTACGGGTGGATCGGGTTGGCGTCGGAGTGCTGCAGCGGCAGGCGCTTCTGGTATGCCTTGTCCTCCACGGCCCTCAGTTCTTCGAGCCACGCCTTGCGCGATACCGCGCCGTTGTCCCGGCGCGAAGCGGCCTCGGCGACGGCGGCCA
Source organism: Amycolatopsis sp. NPDC059027 (assembly GCF_042739735.1). Taxonomy (NCBI): domain Bacteria; kingdom Bacillati; phylum Actinomycetota; class Actinomycetes; order Pseudonocardiales; family Pseudonocardiaceae; genus Amycolatopsis; species Amycolatopsis sp. NPDC059027. The sequence continues at coordinate 109,156 of NZ_JBHYIK010000016.1, forward strand.
GCACCTGCCCGGCGTCACCGACGATGCCCAGGTCGATGTCGCGGTTCTTGCCGACGGTCCGGTAGTCCAGGTCGATCTGCACCACCGTCGCGTCGGGGGAAAGCCGCTTGCCATAGCCCATCCGGAAGTCGAACGGGGTCCCGACGATGACGATCACGTCCGCGTTGGTGAAGGCGTAGCGGCGGGAGAGCTGGAAGTGGTGCGGGTCGCCCGGCGGCAGCGTCCCGCGGCCGGCGCCGTTCATGTACGCCGGGATGTTGAGGGTGCGCACCAGTTCGGTCGCCTGGTCGGTGGCCCGGGTCGTCCAGACCTGGCTGCCCAGCAGGATCGCCGGCTTCTTCGCGTTCACCAGCAGGTCCGCGAGCTTCTCGACGTCGGCGGGGTCACCGGCGTTGCGCGTGGAAGCGCGATACCGGCCCGCCGAAGGGATCCGAGCCTGCTCCAGCGGCACCGACGCGTCCAGCACGTCCCGGGGAATCTCCAAAAAGGACGGTCCGGGCGCGCCGTGGAAGCACTCGCGGAACGCCATCGAGACCAGGTCGGCCGCGCGGGCGGTGTGCGGCACGGTGGCGGCGAACTTGGTGATCGGCGTCATCATGTCCACGTGCGGCAGGTCCTGCAGGGACCCCATCTTGTGCTGCGTCAGCGCGCCCTGGCCGCCGATCAGCAGCATCGGGCTTTCCGCCCGCAACGCGTTGGCGACACCGGTCACCGCGTCGGTCGTGCCGGGGCCCGCCGTCACGACCGCGCACCCCGGGCGGCCGGTGATCCGCGCGTACCCGTCCGCCGCGTGTGCCGCGACCTGCTCGTGCCGGACGTCGATGACCTCGATGCCCTCGTCGACACAGCCGTCGTAGATGTCGATGATGTGCCCGCCGCACAGGGTGAAGATCGTGTCCACGCCCTCCGCCTTGAGCGCCTTCGCCACCAGGTGCCCGCCGGAGATCGTCTCCGGGGCAGGCTCGGCGCCATTGGCGCTCCGCGCTGCCCGCGCCACCTCTTCGCCCGCCGTCGTTCCGGTCGTTGCTGGCGCCATGTCCGCTCCTCTTGTCTCACGCCGGACCTCTCTGATCCGTGCGCTCGCTGTCGGTCTCCCTGCCCGCCCCGGGCGAGTCCTCCGAGGTCAAGGCCACCTTCACGGCAGACTGTAGATTGCATACCGTATGAGGTAGCCATATACTGACTCTCCGAACGGCTCGCTGTCCAGCGGTGATTCACCGGGGTTAAGCCCCGAGGCCCGGAGCGCGACGAGCCGGTCCGCCGTGCCCGGAACACGGCCGCCGCGGGTGCCGGACGGCCCCGCAGGAAGGACTTCCCCCATGGATCTCTTCGAACATCAGGCGCGCGAGCTCTTCGCCCGGCATGCCGTGCCGGTCCCCCGCGGCGAGGTCGCCGTCAGCCCCGACCAGGCCCGGCGCGCCGCCGTGGCGATCGGCGGGCCGGTCGTGGTCAAGGCTCAGGTCAAGACCGGCGGGCGCGGCAAAGCGGGCGGCGTGAAACCGGCCACTACGGCCGACGACGCGGAGCAGCTCGCCGACGACATCCTCGGCATGGACATCAAGGGCCACACCGTCCACAAGGTCCTCGTCACCGAGGCGAGCGAGATCGCCGAGGAGTACTACGTCTCGTTCCTCCTCGACCGCGCCGAACGCACGTTTCTCGCGATGGCCTCGGTCGAGGGCGGGATGGAGATCGAAGAGGTCGCCGCCACGAAACCCGAGGCGCTGGCGAGGATCCCGATCGATCCGCGCACCGGCGTCGGCCACGCCGAGGCCGCCGGGATCGTCGCCGCGGCGCGTTTTCCCGCCGAGATCGCCGCACAGGTCGCGGACGTGCTCGTCCGCCTGTGGACCGTCTTCGCCACCGAAGACGCCACGCTGGTCGAGGTGAACCCGCTGGCCCGCACCCGCGACGGGAGGATCGTCGCGCTGGACGGCAAGATCACGCTCGACGACAACGCCACCTTCCGGCATCCCGGCCACGCGGAGCTGGCCGATCCCGCCGCGGGCGATCCGCTCGAACGGCAGGCGCGGGAAAAGGGGCTCAACTACGTCAAGCTGGACGGCGACATCGGCGTCATCGGCAACGGCGCCGGGCTCGTCATGTCCACTTTGGACGTCGTCGCTTCGGCGGCCGCCGACGCGGGAGCCATCGGGCCCGCCGACTTCCTCGACATCGGCGGCGGCGCGTCGGCCGAAGTGATGGCCGCCGGGCTCGGCGTGATCCTCGGGGACCCGGACGTGCGCAGCGTGTTCGTCAATGTCTTCGGCGGCATCACCGCCTGCGACGCGGTGGCGTCCGGGATCGTGCGGGCGCTGGAAATCCTGGGTGCCGAGGCGGCCAAGCCACTCGTCGTCCGGCTGGACGGCAACAACGTCGCCGAGGGCAGGCGGATCCTCGCCGCCGCCGCGCATCCCCTGATCACCGTGGTCGACACCATGGACGACGCCGCGCGCGAAGCGGCGAAACTCGCGGCCGTCCCCGCCGCGGCGAACGCGGAGGTGTGAGGCATGGCGATCTTCCTCGACAAGACCAGCCGGATCGTGGTGTCCGGGATGACCGGCGCCGAAGGCACCAAGCACACCGGCCGGATGCTCGCCGCGGGCAGCACGGTCGTCGGCGGGGTCAACCCGCGCAAGGCGGGACAGCGCGCCGAGATCGGCGACCTTTCGCTCCCCGTGTTCGGCTCGATCGGCGAATCGGTCGAGAAGGCGGGTGCCGACGTCGCGGTGTTGTTCGTGCCGCCGCCGTTCGTCAAGGACGCGGTGATCGAAGCGGTCGACGCCGGGATCCCGCTCGCCGTCGTCATCACCGAGGGCGTCCCGGTCCACGACGCCGCGGCCTTCTGGGCCCATGCCGCCGCAAAGAACGCCAAGACGCGGATCATCGGGCCGAACTGTCCCGGCGTGATCTCCCCCGGCAAGTCGAACGCCGGCATCATCCCCGCCGACATCACCGGCCCCGGCCGGATCGGGCTGGTCTCCAAATCGGGCACGCTCACCTACCAGCTCATGCACGAGCTGTCCGACATCGGGTTCTCGACCTGCGTCGGTATCGGCGGCGACCCGGTCATCGGCACCACGCACATCGACGCGCTGGAAGCGTTCGAGCAGGACCCCGAAACCGAACTGATCGTGCTCATCGGCGAAATCGGCGGTGACGCGGAGGAACGCGCCGCCGGGTACGTCGCCGAGCACGTCACCAAACCCGTCGTCGGCTACGTCGCCGGATTCACCGCGCCCGAAGGGAAGACCATGGGCCACGCGGGCGCGATCGTCTCCGGCTCGTCCGGGACGGCCGCGGCGAAGAAGGCGGCGCTCGAAGCGGCGGGTATCCGTGTGGGCCGCACCCCCAGCGAAACCGCCGCCCTGGCACGGGAAATCCTCGCCGGGTAGCGCCGTGGACCAGACCGACGCGCTGGTCTCCCACGCGCGCACCTACTGGCAGCTCCTCGACGGCGAGCGGCTCACCAAACGCCCTCGCCGCCGGGTGGCGGTCGTCGCCTGCATGGACGCACGGATCAGCGTGTACCGGCTGCTCGGACTCCGCGAGGGCGACGCCCACGTCATCCGCAACGCCGGCGGCGCCGTCACCGAGGACGCGATCCGCTCGCTCACCGTCAGCCAGCGGCTGCTCGGCACCCGGGAGATCGTCCTGGTACACCACGAAGACTGCGGGATGCGGATGTTCACCGACACGGACTTCGCCCGCCGGATCGAGGTGAGCACCGGGATCCGGCCCGCGTGGGCGGCCGAGACGTTCGCCGATCCGGTGCAGGACGTCCGCCAGTGCATGGCCCGCTTGCGGGTGTGCCCGTTCCTCCCGCACACCGACGCGATACGCGGCTTCGTCTACGACGAGCGGTCCGGCCTCATGCGGGAGGTGGAGCGATGAACCGGGTTCTCGGCGCGGGATCGTGGACGGTCGCCGAGCCGCCCGGACCTCCCGGGTTCTCCCGATGACCACGCGACCGCGCCCAGGAGGACCCATGGATCTGCGTCAGCTGGAGATCGTCGTCGCCGTCGCCGAGGAAGGCGGCTTCACCGCCGCGGCGCGCCGGCTGCGCACCGTTCAGTCCACCGTGTCCACCACGGTCCGGGCGCTCGAACGGGACCTCGGGACGCCACTGTTCGAGCGCACCACCCACCGGGTCGCGCTCACGCCCGCCGGAGAAGCCTTCCTCCCCGCGGCTCGCGCGGCGCTGCGGGCCGCCGACGAGGCACGGGCGACCGTCGATCTCAGCCGATGGCGGCTGCGGGGCGAAGTCACCATCGGCGCGATGCCGGGCCTCGGTTCCCGGCTTCACCACGCCCTCGCCGGTCTGCGCCGCGAACACCCCGGCATCGACGTCCGCGTCCGGCAGGCACCGGCCGGACAGCTCTGCCAGGCCGTTCGGGAGTCCACTGTGGACCTCGCGCTCGCGGTACTGGACAAGCGGCAGCGGTACGGCCTGGTCACCCGGCTGCTCGCCCACGAGGACATGGTGCTGGTGGCGCCGCCGTCGGCGAGCCCGCCGAAGCCCGGCCCGGTGAGCCTCGCCGATGCGGCCGACCTGTCCCTTGTGGACTTTCCGGCGGGCTGGGCGATCCGCGAGGCGGTCGATCACGCCTTCCGCGCCGCGCTGCTGGACCGCACGGTGACCGTCGAGGTCGACGACATCGCCGCCGCCGCCGAACTGGTCCGGCACGGCCTCGGCGGGTGCGTCCTTCCCGAGTCGATCGCCGCGTGGTTCCCCGATCTCGTGGTGCGGCGTTTCGCGGAGCAAGCGCCGAGCTGGCGGGTGTTGGTCGCCCGCTCCGGCGGCGACGTCTCACCCGTCGTCGCCGCCGTCCTCCGGCAGCTCGGCTGACAGCGTCTCACCGTGCGGCGGTTCGATCTTGAGGACCGAGGCGCACGGTGAATCCTTGGCGAACATCTCGGGAAGGCTCGGCGACGGCCGAGGTGCGGCCAACCGCCCGAAGCCGTGGTCTCGACCGAAGTATTCGTTGGGACACAAGAAGATTTCAAAGTCCGGGGCACGCGATCCGGATCATGGACATGGCCCTATCATGGCGCCGGCTGCTCGCCTCCTCCCGAAGTCGTCGCTCCCGAAAAGGGGACCCCATGTCCGACGTCATCAACAGCATCTTCGGCCGCTCCAAGAACGAGACACCCGGTGAGTACGGTGTCACTTCCTCCCTCGACCAGCCCGCCACCCCCGCCGGCACTCCCGAAACCGTTGACACCCCAGCGATCGAGGCCGAGCCGGTAGCACCGGCGGACAGCGCCGCCGAGACCGAGGAGGTCGCCGCCTCGACCACCGACGAGGACGAGGCGGCCGAGGCCGCTCCGGCCGAGGACGTCGTCGCCGAACCCGACGAAACCGAGCCCGAGGACGACGACGCTGAAGACGGCGACGACGAAGACGACACCGACGACGCCGAGCCCGAGGACGACGAGGCCGTCGAGGAGGAGACCACCGACGAGGACTCCGACGAAGCGACCGAGGACGAGGACGAGGCGATCACGGAGGAAGCCGAATCCGACGACGCGCCGGTAGCTGTGGCTTCCGAGGTCGAAGAGGAGACCAGCGAGACTGACGAAACGGACGTGGAGCCGGACACCGCCGAGGCTCGGCCCGCCGCGGGCGTTCGCGGCAGCACGACCGTCGGCGACGAGGTCGTCGCGCAGCTCGTCACCATGCTGACCCGCAGGACCGAGGGCGTGCACGACCTCGGCACCGAGGGCGTCTCGGCCGGGCTCGACGGCGATGTCGCCACGATCAAGGTCAGCTTGGTGGTCGAGTTCGGGCACGCGGTCAAGGGGCTGGCCGAGCGGATCCGGGTCAGCGTGATCGAAGCCGTCGAAGAGTTCCTCGGCCTGGATGTCGCGGTGGTGGACGTCCACGTCGCCGGTATCCACCTGCCGGACGCTTCCTGACCGAATCGCCGGGACCTTCGGTCCGGGGTGCGGACGCGCGCCCCGGACCGAGGTTCTCAGTCGCACGCGGCCGCCAGTGCGGCGGGGTCGCGCAGGCCGAGGCGATCGGCGCGGGTGTAGACGTTCATCGACGCGCCGCGCAGGAATCCGACCAGCGTCAGGCCCAGCTCGGCGGCGAGGTCCACGGCGAGTGACGAGGGCGCGGAAACCGCCGCCAGCAAGGGAATTCCGGCCATCACGGCCTTCTGGACGAGCTCGAACGACGCGCGTCCGCTCACCATGAGCGACATCCCTGACAGCGGCAGCTTCCCCGCACGAGTCGCCCAGCCGATCACCTTGTCCACGGCGTTGTGCCGCCCCACGTCCTCCCGCAGGCAGAGCAGTTCTCCGGACTCGTCGAACAGCCCGGCCGCGTGCAGGCCGCCGGTGCGGTCGAAAACCCGTTGCGCCGCGCGGAGTTCGTCCGGGAACCCGGCCAGCGTCGCCGGGTCGAGCGCGAGCGGGTCGGCGTCGATCGGCCAGGTCGCCGTGGTCCGGACCGCGTCGAGGCCGGCCTTGCCGCACAGCCCACAGGACGAGGTCGTGTAGAACGCGCGCTCCACCGAAGGGTCGGGCGGGGGCACGCCGTCCGCGAGTGCGACGTCCAGGACGTTGTAGGTGTTCCCACTGTCCACAGTGGCCCCCGCGCAGTACCGGATGCCGGACACGTCCGCCGGATTCCGGACCACACCCTCGCTGACCAGGAACCCGACGGCCAGGTCGAAGTCGCTGCCCGGGGTACGCATGGTGACCGAGAGCGGCTTCCCGCCGACCCTGATCTCCAGGGGCTCCTCGACGGTCAGGGTGTCCGGACGTACTGTCGGCGCGCCCTCCACCACCCGGAACACGCGTCGTCGGCTCGTCGTCCGGCCCATCCGGGCACCTCCGGATTTCTCGTTACGCGGTGGGCAGCAACGACTTCGGGCGTCCGGGCTGTGCGACGCGTCCGGTGAGCACGGCGCCGGCCAGGCTCAGGATCCCCGCCGCGGCGAACGCGCCGAAGTAGCCGTGTGCGGTCACCACGAACGCGGCGAGCCCGATCCCGAGCACCGCGCCGACGGCCTTCGCGGCGTACAGCACCCCGAAGTTCTGCAAGGCCGATTCCTCCCCGAAGTACTCCCGGACCAGGCTGACCAGCAGCGTGTAGCAGCACCCGTTGCCGAGCCCGGCGAGCGCGACACCCACCAGAAGTCCCACCGCGTCACGGTGTTCCCCGGAGTAGAACAACACGAACTGCGCCACGCCGCCCGTCGCGAGCGCGAGCCGGAGGATCCGCCGCCTGCCCAGCCGGTCCGAGAGCCAGCCCAGCAGCACCCTGCCGCCACCGGTGACCAGTGCGAGGACGGCGAGGGCGAACGCGGCGAGCACCGGGCCGCCGCCCCGTGCGGCGACGAACGTCGCGAGGTAGCCGATGTCGAACAACAGGACGGCCCCCGCGAGCGCGACGGTGAGATACAACGGAAGCGCCTTCCGGCAGCGAAGTACCTCACCCGGCCGGAAATGCCGGAGCGCCGGGCGGTTCGCCGCGACACTCCGGTTGTGTGCCTTGTCCAGCGCCCACTCCCGCGGGTCCGGACGCTCCGGCCACCAGTGTTCCGGCGGGTAGCGCAGCAGCAGGCCGGATCCGATGATCACCGCCAGCACCAGCGCCGCGGTCACGTCGAGCAGCATCGCGCGGTTGTCCACCGAAAGCACGTAGCCGGCGATCAGCAGGAACGGCACGCTCCCGAACGCGAAGGCACCGCTGACCACGCCGGCCCGCGCGGCGGTGCGATCGGGGAACCACCGCATCACCGCGCCGACGCAGGTCGCGTAGACCAGGCCGGTGCCGATCCCGCCCGCGACGGAGTAGCCGAGGAACACCGCGGGCAGACTGCTCGCGTGGCCGAGCGTGACGAGCCCGGCGGTGCACAGCACACCGCCGAGCACGACCGCCGCGGCCGGGCTCAGCAGCCGCCGGTCGCGTAGCCACGCCACCGGGAACGCCACGCTCGACTGGCACACCGCCCACAGCCCGAACGCCAGGACCACCTCGGTGAACGTCCAGCCGTGGCCCCGCGTCAGCACCGGGGCGATGGCGCCGAAACCGTATTGCTGGACCCCGGCGGCGAACATCGCGGCGGTGGCCAGCCAGCCCATCCAGGTCCGCGACCGGCCGAGCAGGGCGCGGTCGCTCTCGCCGATCCGGTACCGCCGCCCGTAGACGTCGAGGAGTTCGCGCACCGGCGGCCGGGTCTGGGGCTCGGACATGGCCATCACTTCCCTACCTGGAAGTCCTGCATTGAATGTTGTATGCAGTATGAAGTAGTCCGTTTATAGCACCCAGCCCGCGCCCTGTCCACAGTCGTCGTGGCCGCTCAGTGCGAGTGACGGCCGACGGCGTCCCCGCTGCTCCCTGCCAGGAAGTCCAGGTCCGCGCCCTCGTCGGCCTGCAGCACGTGGTCGAGATAGAGCCGGACCCAGCCGCGGGTGGCGGCGGGCGGTGGCGGGTGCCCGTACGCCCGCCGCCGCGCGAGTTCCTCGTCGCCGACGTGGGGATCCAGACTCGGCGCCGCGGCGTCGAGTGAGGTCC
>NZ_JBHYIK010000016.1:117695-148600 GCF_042739735.1 Amycolatopsis sp. NPDC059027
CACCCGCGCTCACCCCCCCCCCGGCCGCGCGACCCCGCCCCCCCCCCCCCCGCGCGAGTTCCTCGTCGCCGACTTCGAGATCCAGCCTGCGCGCCTCGGCGTCGAGTGAGATCCAGTCACCGGTCCGGACCAGCGCCAGCGGCCCGCCGATCGCCGCCTCGGGTGCGGTGTGCAGCACGCAGGTGCCGTAGCCGGTGCCGCTCATCCGCGCGTCGGAAATCCGGACCATGTCGTCGATCCCGGCCTCGAGCAGCACCCGCGGCATCGGCATGTTCCCGACCTCGGGGAAACCCGGATAGCCACGCGGGCCTGCGTTGCGGACCACCAGCACGGTGGACTCGCCCGCCGGCAGGCCCGGGTCCTCGCACACCGCGACGTAATCCTCGATGCGGTCGAACACCAGCGCCTGCCCGCGGTGCCGGAGCAGCCGCGGGGACGCGGCGGAGATCTTGAGCACCGCACCGCGCGGGCACAGGCTGCCGCGCAGCACCACCGTGCCCGAACCGGCGGGCCGGAACGGTTGCTCCCTGGTGCGGATGACCTCGTCGTTCCAGCACCGCGCGCCTTCGACGTTCTCGCCGAGGCTGCGCCCGGTCACGGTCTGCGCGTCGGTGTGCAGTACGTCCCGCAGCCGGTCCAGCACGGCTGGAAGCCCGCCCGCGTAAGCGAAATCCTCCATCAGGAAGCGACCCGACGGCATCAGGTCGACGAGCACCGGGACGTCGCGGGCGAGCGCGTCGAAATCGTCGAGGGTGAGTTCGACGCCGAGCCGCCGAGCCAGCGCGAGCAGGTGCACGACGGCGTTGGTCGAACCGCCCAGCGCCGCGTTCACCCGGATCGCGTTCTCGAACGCCGCGCGCGTCAGGATCGTGGCCGGCCGGAGGTCTTCGGCCACGAGCCCGACCGCGCGGCGTCCGGTGGCCTGGGCGAGCGCGAACCGCCGGGAGTCGACCGCGGGGATCGCGGCCGCGCCGGTGAGCTGCATACCCAGCGCTTCGGCGAGACACGCCATCGTCGACGCGGTGCCCATCGTCATGCAGTGCCCGCGGCTCCGGGACATGCACGACTCGGCCTCGGCGAGGTCGGCACCGCTCATCCGGCCCGCCCTCGCCTCCTCGTGGAACCGCCAGACGTCGGTGCCAGAGCCGATGTCCGCGCCGTGGAACTTCCCGTTCAGCATCGGGCCGCCGGTCAGCATGATCGCGGGCAGGCCGACGCTCGCGGCGCCCATCAGCTGGGCGGGCGTCGTCTTGTCACAGCCGGAAAGCAGCACGACGCCGTCGAGCGGGTTGGCCCGGATGGTCTCCTCGACCTCCATCGCCATCAGGTTCCGGAACAACATCGTGGTGGGCCGCATCAGCGGCTCACCGAGCGACATCGTGGGGAATTCGAGCGGCAGGCCGCCCGCCTCCCACACCCCGCGTTTGACCGCTTCGGCCAGTTCGCGCAGATGGGCGTTGCACGGGGTCAGCTCGGACCAGCTGTTCGCGATGCCGATCACCGGCCGCCCGTCGAAGACGTCGTCGGCGAAACCCTGGTTGCGCATCCAGGACCGGTGGATGAACCCGTTGCGCCCTTCCGCGGCAAACCACTGGGCGCTGCGTGGCGACGTCGGCGACGGCACTGTCGTTCTCCTCCCGCAGGGAACACCACCGCCAGTCAACCACGAAGATCGGCACCGGGACAGCACCGCCCGTCAGGCCTGGCTGTTCTCCCGGGAACCCTTGCGCGCCAACACCTTCTTGTGCGCCGAGTCCAGTGCCGCGACGATCGCGAACGCGACGACCACGATGCCGCCCGCCACGACGTAGCACCACGGCGCGGGCAGGTAGTTGGCCGCCGACATCACCGACGGCTCCTTGTCGGTGAACAGCCGGAAGATGATCGCCATCACGCCTTCCCAGAACCCGGCGATGCCCACCACCGCCATCCCGAGCCGGTACCAGCCCTCGTCCATTTCGTCCGCTCCCCTGTTGTCGATCATTACGTTACGAACGTATCATTCGGATATCGCGAATTCTGGATTAGAAGCAGGTGAAAGTGCCTTTACGTCACACAATTTCCGTCACGGCTTCCCGGCCTTCACGTGACGAAAAGCGGCGGCGCTGCCCGGTGTGCCGGACCCCGCTGCCGACCGGGGAGCGCGGCAGGCCACCCACGTACTGCTCTCGTTCCTGTCAGGCCAAGGCGTACCGGCAGCGGAAGAACCCGCCCGTCCCGGCGCCTCCGGAACGGGACACCCGATCGCCGCGACGGCATCAGATCGCCGAAGCGGTGTGGCGTATCGCCGCCGAACGAGGGCTGGAAGCGGCGAGCATGCGTGAGATCGCCGCCGAGGCGGGCGTTTCCCTCCGCGTGGTCCAGTACCACTTCGAGAGCAAGCACCAGCTGCTCGTGTCGGCGCTGGAAATGCTGCACGAAGAGAACAACGCCCGCGGCCGCGAGCGAGCCGGTACCGAGGCGCTCGGACCGCGCGCCCTGCTGGCGGCCGTCCTCGACGAGTTCCTGCCTCTCGACGAACAACGCCGGACGTCGTTGCGCGTCCTGAGCGCCTACTACGCGCGCAGCCTCACCGATCCCGCACTGGCGGCGGTGTTCCTGCACAACCAGCATCCGCTGGAGGACCTCGTCGCCGGCCTCATCCGGCAGGGCCGGCGCACCGGGCTGGCCGGTCGCGAGCTCGACCCCGGCTACGAGGCGGATCTGCTCGTATCCGGTGTCATCGGCCTGAGCATCGACATCCTGCACGAACGGCGGAGTGTCGAGGAGGTCCGGCACCTGCTCGGCTACCACCTCGACCGGATCTTCCCGGCTTCCCTGCCGTAGCGTCCACAGTGGACATACGGGAAAACGAATGGCGCCGATCCGGCCCTGCCGGTTCACTGTGCTCATGACCGTTCTGGACACCCGGCCGCTGTATCCGCTCGAACGGCGGGCGCTGCTCGACCTGCTGGCCTCGCTCGACGCGGCCGACTGGGCGAAGCCGACCGTGTGTCCCGGCTGGGACGTGCAGGACGTCACCGCGCACATCCTCAACGACTACCTGCGGCGCATCTCGGGCAGCCGCGACGGCCACCCCGGCGCGGTGTTCGCCGACGACGAGACGCTGCCCGCCTATCTCGCCCGCACCAACGAGGAATTCGTCCGCGCCGCACGGCAGTGCAGCCCGCGGACGATGATCGACCTGCTCGCCCATCTCGGCCCGCAGCTCGACGCCGTCTGGGCCGACACCGACCTCAGGGGCCCGGCCCACCTCAACGTTTCGTGGGCGGGGCCCGGCGAAAGCCCGGCCTGGCTGGACATCGCCCGCGACTACACCGAATTCTGGGTGCACCAGCAGCAGATCCGCGACGCCGTGTCCCGGCCCGGCGCCGACGAACCCACGCTGCTGCACCCCGTCCTCGCCGCGTTCGCGCACGCTCTTCCCATCGCGCTGCGCGATCAGGACCGGCAGACGGGCACCGCGGTCCTGGTGGAGATCACCGGCCCCGCGGGCGGCCGGTGGGTATGTCTGCGCGACGACACCGCGTGGCAGCTGGCCGACGTGAATGGCGGCGACCCCGCCGCGACCGTGGTCATGGACCAGGACACGGCATGGCGGCTCGCGACCCGGGGCATCACGGTCGCCGAAGCACGGCGTCGCGCCGAGCTGAGCGGCGACGCCGAATTGACGACGGCCGTGACGACCTGGCTCGCGATCGTGGCGTAGCTAGCTTCGCTCGATTCTCGCCAGCCAGGCCGGTGGGCCGTCCGGATCGAACCGCGTCTTGATCCGCTCCGGCTCGATCGCCGTGACGTGCCAACCGGTGTCCCGGCCGAACGCCGCTGTCAGCTCTTCCCTGCCGACGGGATGCGGGCCGCGGCTCTCGGCGGGGCCGACGTCGCTGAAGCACAGCACATACAGGGTCGCACCAGGCTCGGTCACCGACGCCAGGCTTGTCACGTAGTCCCGCTTCTCGTCGGCGTCGCAGGTGTGGAACAGGCCGCAATCCACCACTGTGTCGAATACGCGGCCCAGGCGGTCCAATCGGAAGGCGTCGGCCGCCAGGAACTCGGCCCCGAGACCACGGGCTCCGGCCTTCTCCCGCGCGATCGCCAGCGCGGTTTCGGCCACGTCGACGCCCAGAACCGGCAAGCCGAGCGAGGCGATGTGCAGGGCGTTTTCGCCAGTGCCGCAGCCGGCGTCGAGAACCGCGCCGGTGAAGACCCCTTCGGCGGCCAGGCGCACGATCGCCGGTTGCGGCTCGCCGACGTCCCAGGGCGCGGGGCCGTCGTGGTACGAAGTGTCCCAGGGCTGGCCCGCCTGTCGCTCGTGACTCGTCGGTTCCCTGCCGCCGAACGGATCCTCGGCGGGAATTCCTGGTCGCTCGGACATCGTCCCATCGTCGCACGGCTGTCCACTGAGGACACGAGGGTCAGCCGAGCAGCACGTCCGCCGAGCGCGACGGGACGGCGTCCAGCGACGCGAGCGTGGCGTCGTCGAACCGGATCGCGCCCGCCGCGAGGTTCGCCTCGAGGTGACCGGCGTCCGCCGTGCCCGGGATGAGGAGCACGTTCGGGGCGTGGTGCAGCAGCCAGGCGAGTCCGATCTGGGCGGCAGTGACGTCGAGAGCCCGCGCCGTGGCGAGAACCGCGGGCTCGTCACTCACCTTCGGGACGCCGGGGAACGCGCCGCCGAGCGGGAAGAACGGCACCCACGCGATTCCCTCGGCGACACACAGCCGCAGCATCTCCTCGTCCTCACGCGTGACCAGGCTGTAGCAGTTCTGCACGCAGGCGATGCTCGCCGGAAGCGCGCGGCGCAGCACGTCGAGGGTCACCGCGCTCAGCCCGATCGCGCCGATCTTGCCTTCGTCCCGCATCGCCGTCAGCACGGCGAGCTGGTCGTCGACGTCGACGACCTGGTCGCCCTCGGCGAGCAGCCCCGGCCTGGTGTCGAGACGGCGCAGGTTCACCACCGGGATCTGTTCCGTCCCCAGGCTTTCCAGGTTGGCCTCGACACTCGCCCGGAGCTGTTCGGGCCGCTGCGCGGGACGCAGCGGGATCGGACCGCCCGGATGGGGATCGGCACCGACCTTGCTCACGACCACGACGCCGTCCTCGGGGCGGATCGCCTCCCGGATGAGACCGTTGACCAGGCCGTCGCCGTAGAACTCGGCGGTGTCTACGTGATCGACGCCGAGTTCGACCGCGCGGCGCAGGAGCGCGACGGCGGCTGTGCGGTCGCCACGCAGGCGTTCGAGCTGCATCGCGCCATAGCCGACGCGGGAGACGATGTGGCCCGCGAGCAGGCCCGCGCCACCGGGGCGTGGTGCGCCGGTGGCGGTGACCTCGGGGGAAGAAGACATGGACGCTCCGTCCTTCGTGCGAGAATGAGCAAAGCGGAGGACCCTCCGCTCAGTCGACGGTAACACAACCGGAGGTGCCTCCGCTTTGACTCCACCCGAACCGCCGGACGCCGGCCGGCCCGTCCGCGCCGACGCGCGGCGCAACCGCGAGAAGCTCATAGCGGTCGCCCGCGCTGCCTTCACAGCGGCCGACGACTCCGTCCCGCTGGAAGGCATCGCCCGCGAGGCCGGTGTCGGCATCGGCACGCTCTACCGCCACTTCCCCACCCGCGAAGCCCTCGTCGAAGCCGTGTACGCCGCCGAACTCGACGACGTCGTCACGAGCGCCTCCACACTGCTCGACCGGCACCCGCCCGAGGACGCGCTCCGCGCGTGGATGGACCGGTACGCGGAGTTCAGCGCGGCCAAGCGCGGGATGATCGCGACGCTCCGCACCGGCTGGGGCCTGTCCGGCCCGCCGACGCCGACGACCCGGGAGCGCATCACCGGGGCGATCGGGAAGATCCTCGCGGCCGGGGTGACCACCGGCGTTTTCCGCCCGGACGTCGAACCCGACGACGTCACGGCGATGCTGCTCGGCGTGTTCCTCTCCACGTCGGCCACCAACACGCCGGAGCAGATCCGCCGCCTGCTCGACCTCGTCGTCGACGCGGTCCGCCCGCGAGCGGAATAGCCGGGACGCCTCCGTTGTCGTCGTTGAAGACGAACGCCGACGAAAGCTGGGGACGGATGAAGGCAATCGCGGTCACGCGCTACGGCGGGCCAGAGGTGTTGCGGGTACTCGACCTCCCGGAGCCACACGCCGGTCCGGGCGAGGTCCGCGTGCGGGTGCGGGCCGCGGCGGTCAATCCCGCCGACATCGTGCTGCGCGAGGGCGGCCTCGCCGAGCGGTTCGAGTTCGCGCCGCCGTACGTGCCGGGAATGGACGTCGCGGGGGTGCTCGACGAAATCGGCGAGGGGGTCACGACGCCGATCGCGCTCGGTGAGCGGGTCATCGCGGTCGTCGTCCCGCTCGGCGAACGTCGCGGCGGATACGCCGAGTACGTGGTGGTACCGGCCGAATCGGTCGTCCGCGCACCGTCCGAAGTGGACGACGTCGCGGCGTCGACGCTGCTGATGAACGGGCTCACCGCACGGCAGGCGATCGACGTGCTGAAACCGGCGCCGGGGCGGACGGTGGCCGTAACGGGAGCCGCCGGGGCGGTCGGCGGATACGTGATCCCGTTGGCCAAGGAGGCGGGCCTCCGGGTGATCGCGGTGGCCTCTCCCGCGGACGAACCGCTCGTGCGCGAGTTCGGCGCGGACGAGGTCGTCGCGCGCGGGGACGACCTCGCCGCGCGCATCCGTGAGGTGGCGCCCGGCGGCGTGGCCGGGGTGGTCGACGCGGCGCTGGTCGGGCCGTCGATCCTGCCCGCGATCCGCGACGGCGGGGTGCTTGCCGTGGTCCGCCCGTTCGAGGGCGAGCCGGAACGCGGGATCACGGTGCACCGCGTCCGGGTGAGCGACGACGTCCGGGTCACCGCGGCCCTCGAGCGGCTCCGTGACCTGGCCGAACAAGGCGTGCTGCGCCTGCGCGTGGCACGGACGTACCGGCCGGAGGAAGCCGCCGAGGCCCATCGGGCCTTCGAACGTGGCGGGCTGCGCGGCCGTCTCGTCTTCGAGTTCTGACGGCGCGCCGGACCGTCCACTCCGGACTGATCGAGCGGGGTGCGGGGCGGGTTGGCACCGGCGGAGCCGCCCGGTCTACCGTGGTGTGTGGACAGCGCCGCCCTCCGGATCACCGCCCGCACCCCGGCCGAATCGAGCGCCGCGGGCACGTGGTTCCAGCACACCATCGTCGATTCCCACCGGCTCCAGCTGCTCTGCTTCTTCGTCAGTATGGTGCTGGCGTTCGGGTTCATCCGGCTCTCGGTCCGGCTCATCCGCGCGAACGTGCGGTGGTGGCCGAAGAACATCACCCCGGGCGGGCTGCACCTGCACCACGTCGTGTTCGGGGTCGTTTTCATGCTGATCGGCGGCGTCGCCGGGTACGCGATCCCGGACGAATCGACGGTCTGGCGCGCGGTCATGGCGGGGCTGTTCGGCGTCGGCTCGGCACTGGTGCTCGACGAGTTCGCCTTGATCCTGCACCTCAAGGACGTCTACTGGTCGGAGAAGGGCCGGGTCTCGGTCGACGCCGTCTTCGTCGCGATCGCGCTGGCCGGGCTGCTGCTGCTCGGGTTCCGGCCGGGTGTGGTGGACATCTTCGTCGAGATCGGTCCCGAAGAGGGCAATCTGACCCGGACGCTGGTGATCGCCGGCGACCTCGGGCTGGCCATCGTGACCCTGCTGAAGGGCAAGATCTGGAGCGGGCTCATCGGCCTTTTCGTGCCGGTCCTGCTGTTCGTCGGGGCAGTGCGGCTCGCCCGGCCGAACTCGCCTTGGGCACGCTGGCGTTATCCCGCGTCGGGCGCGAAGGCGAAACGCGCGCTGTGGCGCGAACAGCGGCTGCGCATCCCGGTGGTCAAGGCGAAGATCTGGGTCCAGGAGCTCATCGCGGGGCGCCACGACCGGAACACGTGACGTTACGGCACCAGCACCGCGGCACCGGTGACCCGGCCTCCGGCGAGATCGGTGAGCGCCCGGTCGGCTTCGGCGAGCGGATACGGCATCGTGCTGACTCGCAGCCGCTGTTCACCGGCCAAGCGCAGGAAATCTGTCGCGTCCTGCCGTGTGTTGGCTGTGACGCTGCGAATTTCCCGCTCCTGGAACAAATGCCGCTGGTAGTCGAGTGCCGGGATTTCGGAGAGGTGGATCCCGGCGATCGACAGCACTCCCCCGCGGTCGAGCGCCGCGAGCGCGGGCGGCACGAGATCACCGGCCGGGGCGAACAGGATCGCCGCGTCCAGTGGTTCGGGTGGCGTGCCCGCCTGTGCCGAGGCCACGCCGAGGTCGCGGGCGAGTTCCTGGGCGCGCGGGCTCCGCGTCATGACGTGCACCCGCGCGCCGCGGGCGAGCGCCACCTGCGCGGCGAGGTGCGCGCTCCCGCCGAAGCCGTAGATCCCGAGCCGTCCGCCTTCGGGCAGCCCGGCGCGTTCCAGCGCGCGGTAGCCGATGATGCCCGCGCACAGCAGCGGAGCGAGTTCGACGTCGAAATACCCGGCGGGCAGCTGATGTGCGTAGGCGGCGGACACCACGCAGTACTCGGCGTACCCGCCATCGGCGTCCCAGCCGGTGTACACCGAGCCGGGGCACAGGTTTTCCGCGCCCCGCGCGCAAAACCGGCAGGTGCCACAGGTCCCCCGCAGCCACGCAACGCCGACCCGGTCCCCCACCGCGAAGCCCGCCGAAGCATGCACGACCTGGCCCACGACCTCATGTCCCGGTACGACGCCCCGGCGGCGCACGGGCAGATCGCCCTCCGCCACGTGCAGATCCGTCCGGCAGACACCGCTGGCCAGGACCCGCACCAGCAGTTCGCCCTCGCCCGGTGCTGGTACGGGCTCACGAGTCCGCACCAGCGGCCCCGACGCCATCGGCCCCGGACGGTCCACACGCCACGCGGTCATCTCCGCCATCCCGGCATTATCCGCCCGGCGGGCGGGTGGCGGCGACGTCGCGGCTGTGGTCCTCCCAGGCCGCGGCGAGGCGGTCCACCGCGGTTTCGAGGGTGTGCGGGGATTCCGCTATCGAAAGCCGGACACCGGCGAAGTGCCGCCGGTCGACGCAGCACGCGGCGCCCGGGGTGACCAGCACGCCGTACCGCGCCGCCCGATGCGCGTAGGTTTCGCTGTCCGCCAACGGCAATCGCGCGTACAGCGACAGGCCCGCCGCCGGCGGCTCGACAGCCCAGGCGGGCAGCCGCTGCCTGATCGCGTTCACCAGCAGGTCCCGGCGTGCCGCCAGCGCGGCGCGGAGCTGTCCGTGCCAAGCGTCGTCGACGGCCTCCAGCAGCCGGGCGGCGAACAGTTGCCCCGGGACACCCGGTGCGAGGTCGTTGGCCGATCGCAGGCGCAGAAGGTGCCCGCGCAACGCGGCGGGCGCGCGGATCCAGCCGATCCGCAGTCCCGCCCAGAACATCTTCGACAGCGAGCCGATCGCGACCACGGAGTCGTCGGACGCGGCGAGCGGCGGCACCGGTTCGGGGTCCTCGTCGAGGGCGAGGCCCGCTTGGGCGAGATCCTCGACGAGGAGCCCGTCGCTGGAACGCGCCGCGGCGAGCAGCGGCTCGTGCCGCGACCGCGTCAGCACGGCGCCGGTCGGGTTGTGCCCGCACGGATCGACGTAGATCACCGGCGCGGCGAGGCGGCCCGCCGCGCGGCGTACGGCGTTGACGTCGATCCCGAGCGAGTCCACTCCGACGCCGAGCAGCCTGCCGCCCCGGCCCGCGAGCGCCCCGGCGAGCCCGGGATAGGTGGGGCACGCGGTGATGACGGTCCGGTCCGGGGACACCGCCGCGGCGGCCACGAGCGTCAACGCGTGCTGCGCTCCCGACGTCACGATGAGCTGATCGGCGGTGGTGGGCAGGCCGAGCCGCCGGGTCAGGTGCGTGGCCAGCGCGGCCCGGAGTGCCGGCAGCCCCGCCGGATGCAGGCCATGGCCCCGCCAGTCCGCCTGAACACCGGCGGCGACCTCGGGCAGGTGCTCGGTGCCCGCGGGGACGGACAGCGAGAGGTCGATCGTCTCGCGATCCTCGTCCAGTCTTCGTTGCAGCAGCGCGGAAGCCGGGCTCTGCTTCGGCGCCTGGGTCCAGGCCGGCCGCGCGCGGACGTAGGTTCCCGCGCCCTGCCTGCGCTCGACCAGTCCAGCGTCGGCGAGTTCGTCGAAACAGCGGACCACCGTGCCCCGGCTCAGCCCGAGGCCCTCGGCGAGGATCCGTTCCGCGGGCAGCCGGTCGCCCGCGGAGAGCAGCCCGCGTTCGATCGCGGCGGCGACGCCCTCGGCCACCCGGCGATAGCGCGGACCGGGACGAGCGTCCCAGCCGTCGAGCGCGACGCGCACCCACCACCCCAGATCCTGGTCCATTTTCTCAGATTGGCCCTGTCTCGGCGGCCACCGCAACCGGCACGCTGAGCACATGGACCCCAGCCCGACCCTCGCCCGGCGCTTCTGGGAAGCGCTCGAACCCCTGCACGCGACCGTGTACTTCGCACCCGAACCCGCCGAAGTCGCCAGGGCGCTCGGCCTCCGCGGCTGGTGGATGGGCTACTTCGCCGGCCGGATCGCCCCGCTCGGCCCGCTCGGCGCCGCCCCGGTGACGTCGATGTTCTTCGGTTTCGCGCCGGGCATGGTCGAGCGGGCGCTGCCCGACGCGTGGGCGTACGCGGCGCCGGACGCCGTGCTCGCGAGCCGGATCGACGCCGTCACCGCAGCCCTCGACCGGCTCTTGCCGCCAGGTGGTCACGACCGGCTCGTCGAACTCCTCGAACGCGCCGTCGACGGCTGCCGCTACGAGGGCCGTCCGCTCGCGGCGGGCTGGTCGCGGGTCCGGCGCCCGGAGAGTGTGACGGGCAGGCTCTGGCTCGCGGCGACCGTGCTGCGGGAACACCGCGGCGACGGGCACGTCATCGCCGCGGTGCACGCCGGGCTGCGTGGCCTCGACGCGACGCTCACGCACATCGCGACCGGGAACGTCACCCGCGAGATCATCCAGCCCAACCGTGGCTGGAGCGACGCCGACTGGGACGAGAGCCGCCGCAGGCTCGTGGCGCGCGGGCTGCTCGACCGCACCGGCAGGCTCACCAAGAGCGGTGGCGTGCTGCGCAGGCAGGTCGAGGACACCACCGACCGGCTCGCCGCCGATCCGGTGGCCACCCTCGGCGAGTCCGGTGTGGACGAAGTCATCCGGCTGGCCGCGCCGCTGAGCCGCCACCTCGTCGACACCGGCGTCATCCCCGTCCCGAACCCGATCGGCGCACCGCGCCCCTGACCCCGGCAGGAAGCCATGACCATCGCACTCGACCGCGACGACGCCGTCGCCACGATCACCATCGACCGGCCCGCGAAGCTCAACGCCCTCGACTACGCCACGATCGACCGCCTCGTACGCACTCTCGACGAACTCGAATCGGACGCCGCGATCCGCGCGGTCATCCTGACCGGCGCCGGGGATCGCGCGTTCAGCGCGGGGGCCGACATCGGTGATCTCGCGGGCAGCATCGGGCGCGGCGCCGAGGCGGCACTACGAGAGATCGTGCGCCGCGGACAGGGACTCACCCGCCGTATCGAGGAGTTCCCCAAGCCGGTCATCGTGGCGGTCAACGGGCTGGCTTACGGTGGCGGCTGCGAGGTCACCGAAGCCGCTCCGCTGGCCATCGCCAGCGAACGCGCCACCTTCGCGAAACCCGAGATCACACTGGGCTTTCCGCCTCCGTTCGGCGGGACGCAGCGGCTGCCCCGGCACGTCGGGCGCAAGCGGGGCCTCGAACTCATCCTCACCGGCGACCCGATCGACGCCGACCGCGCCGCGGAACTCGGCCTCGTCAACACCGTCGTCCCCCACGACGACCTACTGCCCGCCGCGCGTGAACTCGCCGGGCGCGTCGTCCGCCACTCCCCCGCCGCCGTCCGCGCGTGCCTCGCCGCGGTGACGCGCGGGATCAACCTGCCGATCGACGAGGGCCTCGGCGTCGAAGCCGCCTGGTTCGCCGCCACGTTGCCGCACCACGGCGTGCCCAGCGGCGTCGAGCGCTTCCTCACTCGCCGGTAGGTTCGTCTGTCGCTTGTGGACGGTGCTGCCCAGGAGTCATCGGGGCAGCAGGTGCCTCGGTGGCGGATCGATGCCATGCTCGCGGCGGTACACGAGATCGCAATCCCAGCATTGGCGGGGCACGCCGTGTGTGTCCCGCTGACAACCCTGGTCGAACTCAGCGACGACGGACACGCCACACAGCATCGTGATCGCCTCGCCAGGCCGCGGTACGTGGCTGAACCGCGCGCGGTGCCATATCCCGTCGACGACCGGATGGACCGCGTCGAGATTGACGTAGATCAGCGCGTTCATCGCGAGCCGCCGCGTTGTGCGCGCCGCCGCTCGACGGCCTCCTTCAGTCGTTCGTTCAAAGCGTCCTGGATCGAATGCCTGCCGCTCGCATCCAGCAGGTCGAGCAACCGCTCATCAAGGAGGAGCGTCGGGCGGTCGTCGAATGCGATCACCGCGACGAACTGGCCGTCGATAGGGCTTCGGGTCACACCAGTCGTTATTTCGATTTCGCGGCCCGTCATGTCGACGGTCCGCGAGATGCATTCTTTGCGCCAGCCGCGTCCTGCCATGTCCACTCCCACCCAACTGGCCATCACGTCCTGACAAGTACCGTGGCACGAAAAGGCCAACTGGTCAAGACAAGCTGACAAGTGCGATACTGGCGCGCATGGTCGATCGGAGAAGCGGTGTACCCGCGTTTCGCCAGGTGGCAGCGGACATCCGGCAGAAGATCGTCGCCGGGGACTATCCACCCGGCGAGCAACTACCCAGCGAACGCGAACTCGTCGACACCTACGGCGTCTCGCGTCCGACGGTCCGAGACGCCGTCAACATGCTGCGATCGGAAGGGCTCGTCACTTCCGAACACGGCCGAGGTGTCTTCGTGCGACCACCGGCCAGCATCCAGCGGATCGCCCGCTCCAGGCTCTCCCGCGCCGCTCGCGAGCGGAACCGTGGCGCGTTCCTCGCCGATGCCGCCGCGCGCGGCTTCACGCCGTCCACCTCCGTGAAGATCCGCTTCGAGCAGGCCGACGAACGCGCAGCCACCCATCTCGCCATCGACGAAGGCGCCGAGATCACGGTGAGAGATCGGGTGATGCGAGCCGACGGGCTGGTGGTCCAACTGGCGGTGTCGCGCCTTCCGCGCGAGCTGACGCGCGGCACCGCGATCGAGGACGTCGACACCGGACCCGGCGGTGCGTACGCGCGCCTTGAGGAATCCGGTCATCGGCTCGGTTCGTTCGTGGAGCACGTCGGCGCTCGGATGCCGACGCCGGATGAGGCGACGCTGTTGCAGGTGGCGGAAGGAGTTCCGGTCATCACCGTGACCAGGGTGGCCTACACCGAGGACGGCAAGCCGGTGGAGATGAACGACATGGTGCTCGCCGCTGACCGATACGAACTGTCATACGAGTGGCCCGCGGACTGATCGGTCCGGCGCTTTCCCCTGTCCGTCGCTTATGGACGGTGCGGGACAGTGCGCAGCCCGGAGGTAGTCCGCGCGCGCCCCGCCCCGGGACACTGGTGCGTATCCCGGCCGGGCCCGCCCCACGACGGTCAGCCCGGCGCCCCGGCGAGGAAGACCGCAGCCATGAGCAGCACGCACAAGGTCCGCCAAAACGCCAGAGCGCTCTTCACCCGGCACCTCCGGCTTCTCGCGGCCGGGCGGGTCCGTGAGTGGGTGGAGCTGTTCGACGAGGACGGCGCCCTGGAACTCGCCTTCTGCCCGCCTGGCATCCCCTGGCGCTACGCCGGGCACCGCGACCTTCACGAATATCCGCGGTACATCCGGCAACACGCCAAAGCTCGCTTCTCCCCGCCCACGTTCCACGCCACGGAGGACCCCGAGCTGGTGATCGCCGAATACCACAGCCGCGGCGTCGCGGTCACGACCCGGCGCGCGTTCACCCAGACCTACCTTTCCGTGGCGTATATCAGGAAGTCCCGGATCACCCTGCTTCGCGACTTCTGGAATCCGCTGGTCGTGCTGGACGCCTTCGGTGGCCCCGAAGCCCGCGATTACGTACTCGGCGCCCCCGCGGAATCGCGGGAGCGCCGAGCAGCCTGACAAGGATCAGAACGTCGCCACGTCCGGCGGCACCGGCAGTTCCGCCCGCGCCGACGACGGACGGGGTTCGACCGCGCAGTGCGTCCCGCGCGGCGGTACCGCGCCGGTGAACAGGTACTGATGGATGTACTCCCGCTCACACTTGCTCACGAAGTACATCCCGTGCCCGCCACCGTCGTAGGTCACCAGCGTCATCCCGGTCTGCTTCTCCATCGACTTCGCCCACGGGTAGGCCGTCGCGGGGTCGTGCCGCGCGTTGGTGATCAGCAGCGGCGGCACATCCCGGCTCAGCGTGAGCTTGTGCGGCGGATTGACCGGCGCGGGCTGGCCCGCGCACACCAGCGCCCACGGGTTGTAGCCGTTGAAGCGGATGTTCGGCGAAACCTTGCGCAGACCGTCGTCCAGCTTCTTGAACTCCTCGTATCCGGACACCCGGTATGCCCAGTCGTTGCACCAGATGGCCCTGGTCGGGTTCGGGGCGGTCGGCGCCGCGGCCAGCAGCTCCGGCTTGGTCCCGCTGTCACGGAGGGTCTTCAGGAAGGTCCCGAGAACGGCGAACTCCTCGGACAGCGTGTAACTCTCGATGTGCGCCGCCAGACGGGGCCCGTCGTACTTCTGCGCCGGATCATCCGGATCCGGCAACGTGCCCGCGTCGGCCCGGTCGTAGAGCTCCCGCACCAGTTTCTCGACGTCCTGGCCGTGCAGCGCGCACTCCGGCTTGTCGGCGCACCACCGCACGAACTGCTGGAAGACTTCTTCGCGCGCGACGCTTTCGGTGCGGACGAAGTCCCAGTTGCTGGTCATGCTGTGGTCCATCGTCGAGTCGAGGACCAGCCGCCCGACGTTGCGGGGGAAGGCCTCCGCGTACTGCTGGCCCCGCAGCGTCCCGTACGAGACGCCGTAGTAGTTGAGCTTGCGCTCGCCGATCGCCGCGCGGATGGCGTCCATGTCCCGGACGTCGCTGCGCGTGTCGACGTGGTCGTAGATCGGGCCACTGAGCTTGCGGCAGTCGGCGATGTACTGCTTGCTCTTGGCCGTCAGGTCCCGGAACTGCTCCTCGGTGGTGGGCCACTCCCGTGGCTCGGGGCCGTCCGGGCAGGCGATCGGCTTGCTCTCGCCGATCCCCCGCGAGTCGTAGCTGACGACGTCGTAATGGTCGTAGACCGGATCGGCGAGGATCTTGCCGTGTTTCAGGCCCTTCGCGCCCGCTCCGCCAGGCCCGCCGGGCCCGTACATCAGCGTGCCCAGTTTCTCCCCGGCACCGGTCCCCTTGCGCCGGGCCAGGGACAGCTCGATCTGCTCGCCACCGGGTCTGGCCCAGTCGAGGGGGACGGCGAGCCGCGCACAGTCCACGCCGGGCGCGTCGGCACAGGGTTTCCAGTCGATGGCCGGTGGACTCGCCGACGCCGGAGCGGCGATCAGCAGTGGTGCGGCGAGCGCCAGCGCGGCCGCACCGGAAAGCAGAGAACGTCGCATGAGATTCCCTTCCCCCTGACGGGCTTTGGTGCCTGTCAGGGAGAAACCGACACTATCCACAGCGGCGAGAGCGATTCATCGGCCATCAGGCCGGTTCACCTCATCCTCACGGCTTAGGCCGAACGGAGTAGCGTCCGGCACTTCAGCGGCCGGGCGCGATCCTGGCGAGATCGACCCGGGACTGGATCCCGAGCTTGCGGTAGATCTGCCGCAGATGGAAGCCCACGGTGTGCGGGGACACGAACAGCTCGCTGGCCACTTGGCGGTTGGTCAACCCCCGCGCCACCAGCCGCGCCACCTTCTCCTCGGTGTCGGTCAGGCTCGCCCAGCCGGTTTCGGGTCGCGGCGCGTGGTTCCAGTGCCGCCGCCGCACCCCAAGGCCGCGCAGCCGCCGCCGGACCCGCGCGGCGTCCCAGGCCGAGCCGACGGTTTCGTAGGCGGCCATCGCCCTGGCGAGTTCGGCGATGCCCGCCGCGCGGTCGGTGCCGCAGCGGAGCACACCGGCGTCCTCGATCGCGGAAGCGCGGACCCACGGGTCCGGGTACTGCCCGGCGACCTCCGCGATCGCCGCGGCGTCCCTGGCCAGCAGCGCCCGTGCATGGCTCGCGGCGACGCCGAACACCGGATACCCGGGATTGGCCGCGCTGACCTGCTCGGCCGCTTCGGCGAACTCGCGGCCGATGTCGGGGCGGTTCGCCGTGAGCGCTGTCCGGACGTACCACGCCGCGGCCGCCGGATCCGCCAGGATCAGCCCACGACGTTCCCCCGCGCCGAGCAGGATTTCCAGCGCCGCCGCGGCGTCACCGCCGGCGGCGGGCACCTGGGCCGCGACGCGGCAGCGCAATGTCCACAGTGGATGGACCGCTTCCCTCGGCACGGATTCCTCGAGCGACCGGACACGCCTGCCCGCGACGGCGACATCGCCCCGCCGCAACGCCACCAGCACCCGCACGGCGTGCAACGTGGGCAGGGTCAGCAGCATCTGTGTTTCGTGGAAGTGCGCCACCGCTTCGGCGGCGGCGGACTCCGCGCCGTCCAGATCGCCGCGCAGCAGCCGGACCCAGGCGCGCAGGACCAGCGGCACCGACGCCACCACCTTCACGCCCGCCGCCGAGATGACGTCGTTCATCTCGGCGATCACCGCGTCAGCCTCGTCGAGCTGGTGCGCCCGCACGAGCATCCAGGCCTTCTGCCACAACGGATACGCCGTCAGAGCGCCGGAAAGACGCCGCCAGCGCTCGACGGACCGCTCCATCGCGCGGAACGCGTCCCCGATCCGGCCCTCGTTCCAGCACGCCGTCGCCCGGACCGCCAGCGCGGTCGCCACCAGATCGTCGCACCGCGGGCCGCCCGGCTCGGCGAGCAGCCTGTCCGCCGTCCGCTCCGCGACCTCCGAGTCCGAAAAGGACAGTGCGGTCAGCCGGACCACGTCCGGGCAGGGCCGCCCGCAGTCGTGCTCGTCGTCCGGGGCCCGGCGCGGTTCCGGCGCGAGCGACAACGCCTTCCGTGTCTCCCCGCGCAGCACCATGATCGTGGCCAGGTTCGCGCGCACCGACTGCTCCTGCACTCCGGCGGGGACACCGCCGACGACCCGGTCGGCGACCTCGGCGGCCCGGTCGAGACTGCCCGACCGCATCAGCGCCGTCATCGCCGTTGTGGCCAGCGCGAAGTGCTCCGGCGCCCCGCGTTCGGTGATCTCCATGCCGCGCAGTGCCAGCGTGGCCGCCGTTTCGGGTGCGGCGGCCAGCAGCCGGTTCGCGGCCTCGGCGATGGTCGCGATCGCCTCGGTGTCACCGGGCTCGGCGCAGCGGACCAGATGACAGGCCGCCGCCGCTTCGTCGGCGGACTCGCCACCGCGGGCCAGGTGCATCGTCGCCGCTTGCCGGTGCAGCAGTGCGAGCAGCTGCGCGGGCACCATCGCCACCGCGGCCCGCCAGAGCAGATCCGCGCGGAAGGTGAATCCCGCGCCCCGGCCGGTGAGGATCCCCTCGGCCTGTGCCTCCCACAGCGGACGCAGCAAGGCCGCCGGCGGTTCGTCGAGCATCTCCGCCAGGTCCCGCGTGGTGAACGACCGGCCGAGCACCGCCGCCACCTGCACCAACTGCCTGCTCGCCATCGACAACCGGCCGAACTGCTCACGCATCAGCGCGAGGAACCGGTCCGGCAGCCGCGTGCCCGCGTCCGCGACCGAGGACGGCGGGGTCAGCTCCCCTGCCGCGAGCCGCGCGACCCCGCCGTCGAACTCGACGGCCCGATCCGCCCGCAGTCCCTCGAACAACGCCACCACCGCGCCGGGTGAGCCGTCGAGGCACGCACTCAGCGCCACCAGGTCCGGGTCGGGACGGGCACCGAGCAGATCGCCCGCGATCTCCGCCACCACAGCGATGGGCAGCGCGTCGAGTGGCTGGATCCATTCCGCGTGCCCGGCCCGTGCCAGCGCCTTGAGCAGCAGACCGTGTGGCGACCGCCCGTCGCCGGGGCGGGCGGCGAGGAGCCAGACGACCGGACTGGTGGCGAGTTCGCCGATCACGCTCCCGAGCGTCGACAACGTGAGCGCGTCCAGCTCGTGGAGGTCGTCGACGACGACCGCGACCGGCCCCTGGCGCACCCGGTCCCGCACGAGGCCACGCAGCCGCGCGCTGTGCCGGGCCAGCCGGTCGATCTCCCGCGCCGTCGTGCGGGTTTCCGCCGGTCGCGGAGGTGCCCCGCCCTTCGGCGGCTCGTAAGTGATGCGGTCGACCACGGAGAATCCTTGCCTCTCCGCGAGGTACACCGCTTCGCGCAGCAGCCGGGTTTTTCCGCTCCCCGCCGGGGAGTCCATCAGGAGGATCCGGCCCCGTGCGTCCTGGGCCGTGGCCCGCACTGCCGCCGTGATCTGTGCCAGCTGCGCCGCGCGGCCGCGCACCGGCCGCGACGAATTCGATTCCCGCCCTGCGTTCGCCATGATGAACCTTCGGTTATCGCTGCTGACGCTCGTCGTTCACGCGCAGCCGAAACCAGCCGAACCCTCCCCTAGCGCACAGGCCGTATCGGCCTCGAACGAGAAAAATCCGCCGGTCACCGCGACAATCCGGGGTTCCGGCGGAAGGTGCACGGAGCAGGATCTCGGGAGCGACGCGGAAAAGTCAAGACCTGGAAGTCGGACCACTCCCGCGGCGGCCACTTTTTACCTCTTACGGCCGAAAGGGCGGGAAACCGGAACGACGGTGGCGGCCTTTTGTGAGGCGGGGATGAATTCGGGCGGCCGATAGGATCATCCGACCATGAAACGTGTCTGCTGAAGGACGCCTTCGGTGCGTTGGGTGCGCCGAAGGCGTCCTTCAGCACGGCCAGTGCACCGAAGGCGTCCTTCGGTGCAGGCGGCTAGCCGAGGGCGCGGGCGAGGTCGTCCAGGACCTTCATCGCGCCCGCCGGGCCGAGGCCGAGGAACCACACTTCGTCGTCGACGCGGACCGCGTGCTTCGCCTTGACCGCGCCGAGCCCGGCCCACAGCGCGCCGCCGGTCACGGTCTTCTCGTCCTGACTGGGGCCGGCACCATAGCTCGAGTAGAAGATCCAGTCGGCGTCGGCCTGGTCGATGCGTTCCGCCGCGACCTGCGTGGCGAGGTCGGCGATGTTCTGGTTGTCCGGCCTGGCGAGTCCGACGTCCTTCAGGATGACGCCGATGAACGAAAGATTCCCGTACAATCGGATGTTGCCGGACAGAAAACGGACGAGGGAGATCCTGGGGTTACCGGCGATTCCCTTCTTCACCTCGTTGGCGCGGTTCTGGTAGCCGTTGAGCAGTTCGACCGCCTTGCTCTCCTCGCCGAGCGAAGCACCGGCCAGCAGGAGGTTTTCCTTCCACGGGAAACCGGGGCGGATGCTGAATACTGTCGGTGCGATCTTCGACAGTTTCGGGTACAGATCGTTCGCACGCAGTTTGCTGCCGAGGATGAGATCCGGGTTCAGCCGCGCGATCGCCTCGAGATTGAGGTTGTCGATCTTCCCGACCGCCGGGATGCCCTTCGCCCGGTCGGCGAGATAGGACGGGACGCCGTCGGCCCCCGCCGTCGTGGCCATCCCCACCGGCGTGATCCCGAGCGAAAGCACGTCGTCGAGCTCACCACTGTCGAGCACGACGACGCGCGCCGGCTTCTTCTCCAGCTTCGTCTGCCCCAGCGCGTGGGTCACGGTGCGGGGGAAGACACCTGGGCCGACGTCGGCACCGAGTTTCGCGGTCGCCGTGTCGGCGGTGCTGAACAGTTTTCCGCCCTTCGCGACCTCGGTGTCCCCGACCCCCGACGAGCTTTGCGGAGCGGGCTGCCCGCAGGCCGCGACAAGGCCGCCGAGCGCCACCACGGCCGCCGTGGCGAGCATCCTCGTCCTGGTTGTCGCACGCATGCGATCGCCTCGCTCCGCGAGACAGTGTCCAATTCTCTTTTGGCGCATGATATCCATGATTCGCTCGCAAGCGTCGCTCATGGGTGTTCTCTCTTTCTCTTGCACAGGCTTCAGATCCGGCCCGCTCGGTTCGCCCTCGCGAGCAGCAGCAGGAGGTACGGGGCCCCGACCGCGCCCGTCACCACGCCGACGGGGAGCTGGGTGGTCCCCAGCAGATCCGCGGCGGCGAAGTCACCGGCCAGTGTCACCAGCGCGCCGGTCAGCGCGGCCGGGACCAGCGAGGGGCGGGAACCGCCCACCAGCCGGGTGGCGATCGGATTCGACACGAACGCGACGAACGCCACCGGCCCCGCGGCGGCGGTGGCCAGGCTCGCCAGCGCGACGCCGATCAGGATGAGCCCCAGCCTGCCGCGTTCGACGGCGACACCGATCCCCCGCGCGCTGTCGTCACCCAGTTGCAGGGCCGCGAGCGTGCGGCTGAGCAGCAGCGCGAGCGGGACGAGAACGGCCATGCCCAGCGCCAGCGGCCCGACGTGCTCCCAGCCCCGGCCGTTGAGGTTGCCGGTCAGCCAGACCAGCGCCTGCTGGGCGAGCTGGACGTCGGCCCAGGTCATCAGGAACGAGATCACGCTGGACAGCACCGCGGCGATCCCGATGCCCACGAGCACGAGCCGGTAGCCGTTCATCCCGCGCCGCCAGGCCAGCAGGTAGATCGCCGCCGCGGTCGCCACCCCGCCCGCGAGCGCACCCGCCGACACGATCGCGCCCGACGCACCGAACACCACCAGGCAGACGACCCCGGCGGCGCTCGCCCCCGAGGTCACGCCGACGACGTCCGGGCTGGCGAGCGGATTACGCAGCAGCCGCTGGAACAACGCGCCCGCGAGACCGAAGGCGACGCCGACGAGCAGTCCACACA
The DNA here is from genome assembly GCF_042739735.1 of Amycolatopsis sp. NPDC059027. Lineage (NCBI taxonomy): Bacteria > Bacillati > Actinomycetota > Actinomycetes > Pseudonocardiales > Pseudonocardiaceae > Amycolatopsis > Amycolatopsis sp. NPDC059027. Next base: position 138,572 of record NZ_JBHYIK010000016.1, read on the forward strand.
CCGCCCGCGGCAGGCGCAGCTCGGTCACCACGTACACCCCGCGCCCGGTACCCGAGCCGGTCAGGATCCGGAGCAGCTCGGGGATCGGCACGGCGAAGTCGCCGACCGAAAGGGACGCGCCGAACACGACTACGACGACGGCGAGCAGGAGCAGCGAAACGGTCCGCGCCCGCCGGACGCCGTGCCTGCGTGCGGCCGTCACGACGCGGACGGCGTCGGCCGGGGCGGTGCGGTTCACAGCTGCGCCAGCTTCCGGCGCCGGACCAGCACGACGAACACGGGCGCGCCGATGACGGCGGTGACGATGCCGACGGCGACCTCGGCTGGCCGGAGCACGACGCGGCCGACCACGTCCGCCACGAGCAGGAGCAGCGGCGCGAGCACCGCCGAGTACGGCAGCAGCCAGCGGTGATCGGGACCGGTGATCAGCCGGGCGACGTGCGGCACGGTGAGCCCGACGAACCCGATCGGCCCGGCGATCGCCGTCGCCGATCCACAAAGGACGATCACGGCCAGCGCGCACAGCAGCCGGGTGAGCACGACGTTCTGGCCGAGCGCGCGGGCGAGATCCTCACCCAGCGACAACGTGTTCAGCATCCGGGCCGAACCGAGGGCGAGCAGCACGCCGGCGGCGAGGAACGGGAGTACCTGGCCGATCGCGGCCGGATCACGGCCGGTCAGCGAACCGACCTGCCAGAACCGGAACTGGTCGAACGTCGTCGTGTCGGTGAGCAGGACGCCGCTGGTGACCGAGGCGAGCGCCGCCGTCACCGCCGCTCCGGCGAGCGCCAGCTTCACCGGTGTCGCACCCTCGCGGCCGAGCGAGCCGATCGCGTAGACGACGGTGCCCGCGATCGCCGCACCGAGGAACCCCAGCCAGACGTAGCCGGTGACGCTGGTCAGTCCGAACACGGTGATGCCGAGCACGACGAACAGGGCCGCCCCCGCGTTCACCCCGAGAATCCCCGGATCCGCGAGGGGGTTGCGGGTGACGCCCTGGATGACGGCTCCGGCGAGGCCGAGCGCCACTCCGGCCAGGAGGCCGATCAGCGTGCGGGGCAGCCGAAGGTCGCGGACCACGACGTGGTCGGGATTCGCCGGGTCGAAGTGGATCAGCGCGTCGAACACGGTGCCCGGCGCGACGCCGCGAGCGCCGACCGCGATGCTGAGCACCACGGCCAGCGCGAGCACGGCGACGAGGACGAGCAGCCCGGCTGCCAGCGTCACGCCGCGATGACGACGCCGGACCTCGGTGCGTGGCGGGCTTTCGTGCACGCTCGTCACGAGCGGCGTCGGTATCGGGGCTGGGTCATCACGGGCTTTCGGGTCGGTCGTTAGGCGCGCCTACCCTAACCCGCGCAGCCGGGCGCCCCGCGCTTCACACCGCGGTGCGTGACGAGCGATACAGCTGGAAGGCGAGCACGAGCATGATGACCCCGAAGATCAGCGCGTAGATCCCGGCCATCACCGCGATGAAGACGGCACCGGCGTCCGGCCGGATGAAGATCAGCACCCCGAGCACCACCGACAGCGCGCCCGCGATGCCGAGGAACAGCTCGCCGCGGATCCACTTGCGCAGCCGGATCGCCGTGCTGATCTCCATGATCCCGGTGACCACCGCCCAGATCCCGACGAGCAGCGCGAGGGTCAGCGCGGTGATCGCCGGCCACACCAGTGTCAGTACGCCCGCGATGATGCCCAGCACCCCGGCGAGGATCGTGCCCCAGCGCCGCTCGGCCTCCTTCGGCTCGGCGAGCAGCGCGATCCCGTCGATGATCGCGTAGATCCCGAACACGAGGGCCAGCGCGACCGCCGTGACGCCGGGCCACACCAGGGCCAGGACGCCGAAGAGGATCGCGAACACACCCCGGATCACCAGCAGCGCCACCGCCGCGCCCGAACCACTCACCACGTCGACCTCCCTGTCCGTGACCGGCCGATCACGAACCTAACCCTGGGAATGCGCCACCGCCTGTCGAAACCACCACCCGGACAGGGGACCCTCCCGGCGTCGCGAACGGGCCTGGGCGGACCGGCACCTTCCGGAGTAAGGTCTTCCCCCGGAGGGTCCGGATTTTCGATGTGCCCGGTTTCCGGGCGGGCTAGCGGCTGAGGCGCCCGGGCGGCCCGGACGACGCCCTCCTGTTCCTGTGGCAGCGCACAACCGAATACGGCTCTGTAGGACAACCTTTCCGCCGGTACCGGGACCGTCGGTCGTGATGGGTGGACCTGTGGAGTTGCGTTCCGTGTTGATGCTGCCCGGCGCTGTCGTCGTGGTCTGCGTACTCGCCTTGCTCGTGTTGTGCCTGTGCGTCGTCTTCCGGGACGGTTCGGAGGGCTTGAAGCACGTGGCGGAGGTGCTCCGTGCCCTGCGCCGTCCGCGCCGCCGCCGGTAGCCGCCGGTCCCTCCATTGTGGACAGCCGGAGCGACGTCGCGTCAGGCGGCGTGCCGGCAGGTCGGGCAGGTGCAGTCGGAGCACACGCAGTGCGCGCAGTCGTCGGCGCAGTGCGCGCACTGACAGGTCGCGTGGTTGCACGTCGGGCAGGTGCAGTTCGCGCAGTCGCACACCGCGCAGCTGTCCGAACAGTCCGGGCAGGAGCACTTCGTGCATTCGTCGTAGTGGACGCCGTCGGCGTCCCGGTGTTCGCGGTGCAAGTGTCCATCGTGGACGTAGTCGACGTGGTCGTCGTGCAGTACGGCGTCGTGGCCGCAGCCGGGTCCGTGCGTGTGCCGGTGGGTCTCCGCGGCGGGGTGCTCCAGGGTGGTCATCGTCAGTCCTTTCGCGACGGTCGAGTGGGCACCCCTGACGGTCATATGCACGTTCACGCACGTCAAATCGGGAGACTCCGGCGTCCCCCGATCAGGTCACCAGGTCGGCCGCGCGCCGATCCCGCCGTCCACGACGAGGTTGTGCCCGGTGATCCAGGAAGCCATGTCCGAGGCGAGGAACACGCACGCGTCGCCGACGTCCCGGCCCCGCCCGACCCGGCCCAGCGGCGCGGCACGGTTCCACCGTTCGAGCCCCTCGGGCCAGTCGTCGGCCAGGCCCGGCCGGTCGATCAGGCCAGGGGAAACGCTGTTGACGCGGATGCCGAACTCGCCGTATTCCAGCGCGGCCGCTCGCGCGTGCATGATCAGCCCGGCCTTGCTCGCGCTGTAGTGGGCGTGGCCGGGCGCCGGCTGCGTGCCCTCGATCGACGCGATGTGCGTGACGCTGCCGCCGTGCTCCCGCAACGCGGTCGCCGCCGCCTGAGTACACAGGAAGGCACCGGTCAGGTTCACGTCGACCAGCTCGCGCCAGCTCGCCGCCGACATCGTCGCCAGTGGCTCGACCGGCTGGATCCCGGCGTTGTTGACCAGCGCGTCGAGCCGTCCCGCCGAGGTCACCGCCTGCTCCACGATCCGGTGACACGTCCGCTCGTCGGTGAGATCCCCGCTCACCACGAAGGTGCTCCCGCCCTCGTCGGCGATGCGCCCGGCGAGCGCCGCGGCGTTCCCGGCGCTGTGGTGGTGATGGAGCACCACGGCGGCGCCCGCCCGCGCGAACCGCAGGGCGATCGCCTGCCCGATCCCGCCGCCCGCGCCGGTGACCAGCGCGACCTTTCCGGTCAGGTCCGGCAGGGCGGTGTCACGCATCGGGATCCTCCGTCATCCGCAGCCCGGCATCAGGACGGCACAGCGCGCGGATCCTGTCGGCGACAGCCGGATAGCGCGCGACGAGTTCGTCGGCGTCGCCGCCTTCGTAGTCGTCGGCCACGAAGCCCGGCGCCATCGTGGTGCCGCACAACGACCAGTGCCCGCCGGGCGCGACCTGCGCGCCCATCCACGTTCCGGCGGGCACGGTCAGCTGGAGGTGCTGACCCGCCGCGGGCCCGAGGATCTCGACGCGCGCCTCGCCGTTTTCGGCCAGCAGCAGGAGTTCGAGCGGATCACCGCGGTAGAAGTGCCAAACCTCGTCGATCGGCAGCCGGTGCATCGCCGAGAACAGCCCACCGGTGGCGAACAGCGCGATGATCGCCGTACCCGCCGGACGTCCGGTTCCGTCCACGGGTCCGGCCCAGGTTTGCCGGAACAACCCGCCCTCGACCGGCAGCGGTTCGAGCCCGTACTGCCGTGCCAGTTCCGCCACCGTCGTGTCCATGATCACCAGCCTAGACACCGAGACGGGTCTGGATGGCCGCTGCCGCCGCGACCGCTCCCCCGCCTTCGCCGAGAGACGCGCCCACCTCCTTCGCCGCTGCCCGCAGCGACGAGTCCGCCAAGGCGCGTTCGACGGCGGCACGCAGCTCCCCGGCGGGGACGGGCCGGTGGGACATGGTGTGCCGCAACACCGTTCCCGCTCCCCGCTCGGCGACCCGCTGGCCGATCATCAGCTGTTCGGCCTGCTGGGGGACCACGACCAGCGGCACACCACAGGCCAGTCCTTCCAGCGCGCTGTTCATCCCGCCGTGGGTGACGAACGCCGCCGCGTGGCGCAACACCTCGCGCTGCGGCACGGAAGCACGGACCAGCGTGTTCGACGGCGGGCGGCCCAGTGCCGCGGGGTCGACGCCGCCGCTCGCGATCAGGACGCGCGCGGGCAGGTCTGCCAGCGCTGCGAAACAGGCGTGGAAGAAGGCGTCGCTGCCCGCGTGGAGCGTGCCCAGCGAGACGAGGACCAGCGGCCCGGAGCCGTCGAGAAACGCGGCGAGTTCGGCGTCGGGCGCACCGCCCCCGCCCTCTTCGAAGGTGGGACCGACGTAGTGGCAGCTCGCGTCGATGCGCGGGTTGTCGCCCTGGAGCCAGCGCGGGATCGGGAAGATCGTGATGTCTCCGCGCATCGGCAGGGTCGGCGACGGCGGATAGAGCCGCTTCCCGAAGCGCCGCACCACCCGCTGCTTCGCCGCCACCGTGCGGGGCAGGTCCCGGAGCGTCGGCCCGAGGTAGTGACCCCATTCGCGCGCGGTCAGGCAGGAGAGATCCTTGCCGCCGACCATGAACGTCGTCATCAGCGAGATCATCGGCACGCCGAGGCTCGCCGCGGCCATCCGGCCCCAGATCGCGTTGGAATCGAACGCGATCGCCGCGGGCGGACTCCCGGCCAACTCGTCGCGCAGGAACGGCAGCAACGACTCCGTCGCCTCGAGCACCCGGGTGACCACCCGGAGCGTGCTGCCGGACCGCGTGGCGTCCGCGATGTCGGCGACGCTGATCGTGCCCGGCGGATAGGCCCGGAACTCGCAGCCGGCGCGCTCGACCGGCGCCCGGAACTCTTCGCCCGTGTAGTACGTGACCTCGACTCCGCGCCGGGTCAGTTCGCGCAGGATCGGCAGACTCGGGTTGACGTGCCCCCACGCGGGCATGCCCGCCATCACCACTCGGCTCATGACGCCATGAAACTACACTCGATGTAAGTTCGCAATGTGTTCACAAGTACAGGTGATGTAACATCCTGGGCATGGACGAGTCCCGGCGCGAACGCAAGAAGCGGCAGACGAGACGCCTGATCGCGGAGACGGCGATCCGACTGTTCTCGGAACAGGGATACGAACAGACCACCGTGGCGCAGATCGCCACGGCCGCGGACGTGGCCACCAAGACGTTCTTCAACCACTTCCCCAGCAAGGAAGCCGTGCTGTTCCCCGACACCGGGCGGAACGCCGCCGTCGCGGTCGAGGTGATCGCGGACCGGAAGCCGGACGAGCCGGTCGCCGACCTGCTGGCCCGTGCCTACGAGGCCATGCTGGCCGACCATCGCGCCGAAAGCGCCGGGCGGGACGACCGGGAACTGAGGGAGCTCTACACCCGGCTGATCATGACCGTGCCCGCCCTGCAGGCCAGGGCGCTGCGCCTGGAGTTCGCCGAGCAGCGGACGATCGCCGCCGCCCTCCTGCGGGCCTGCCCGGACGTGCTCGACGCGATCAGCGCCGCCGCGGTGGTCGGCGCCATGGTGGGTGCCGTGCAGGGGGCGGCGCTCACCAGTCTCGAAGCCGGTCAGTCCGAAAAGGACTTCTGGAAGGCCATGCGGCGTGGCATCGACATCGGCCTGTACGGTCTGGGCGGCTGACCTCCGCCGCGTGTCATCGGGATTTCATCGGCGACCCCTACGCTTCGCCGCGATGCGAAAATTCGTGAAGGTCCTGACGGTGATCAGTTTTCTCCTGTGCGTCGCGGGTGGTCTCCTGTGGTGGAAGCACACCGGCGCGAACCCGGTGTGCGACGGGAAGGACATGCGCCCCGGCGACGTCTGCCAGCGGATCCGCGCCGGTACGTCGATGAGCTACGACGAGGCGAAGGCGTCGCTGGAGGACTCCGTCCCGGTCGACATGGGACTGTTCTTCGGCGGCGGAGCCGTCTTCGTCCTGTCCCTCATCGGCGGCGTCTATCTGCGACGGGCGAACACCAGGACGTCCTGACGAGCTACCGCGCGCTCACGCTGACCGGGAGATCCTTGAGGCCGTTCACGAAGTTGGACCGCACGCGGCGTGGTGTGCCGGTCAGCCGGATCGACGAGATCCGGGCGACGAGCTCGGTGAACATCAGCCGCAGTTCCATCCGGGCGAGGTGGCTGCCGAGGCAGAAGTGCGGCCCGCCCTTGCCGAAGGCGAGGTGGTCGTTGGGCGAGCGGGTGACGTCGAAACGGTGCGGCTCGGCGAAGACGCCGGGGTCGCGGTTGCCCGCGGCGAACCACAGGACCACCTTGTCCCCCTCGGAGATCCGCCTGCCGCCCAGCTCGACGTCCGCGGTCGCGGTGCGGCGGAAGTGGTGGATCGGCGAGGCCCAGCGGAGGAACTCCTCCACCGCGCCGGGCATCAGCTCCGGGCGTTCCCGCAGGAGGGCGAGCTGGTCCGGGTGCTCCAGCAGTGCCAGCATCGCGTGCGAGATGGCGTGCCTTGTCGTCTCGTTGCCCGCGACCACCAACAGCAGGAAGTAGTTGCGGAAGTCCGTTTCGGACAGTGGCACCCCGTCGCGCGGTGTCCGGTCGACCAGTTTGGACACCAGGTCGTCGCCGTCCGAACCGCGGCGCCGCGCGGCCAGTTCCTCCCCGTAGGCGAACACTTCGAGCGAGGCCGGGCTACGGAACGGCAGATCGCGATACTGGTCGCTGTCCGCGCTGCCGAGCAGGACGTCGGCGTAGTCCGGGTCCGTGTTGCCGATGATGCGGTTGCCCCATGCGATGAGCTGCCCGGTGTCCTCGTCCGGAACGCCGAGCATGCGCGCCAGTACCCGGATCGGGAAGTCGGCGCTCACCTCGCGCACGAAGTCGAAGGTGCCCTTCGCCAGCGCTTTGTCCACTGTGGACGCCGTCAGGCCGCGCAGGAACGTCTCGTAACCCGCGAGCCGGCGCGGCGTGAAGTCCCGTTGCAGCAGCTGACGCAGCGCCCGGTGCCGTGGCCCGTCGGTCTCCAGCATGGAACGCCGGATGTCGGCCAGGTCGTCGTCCACCTCCTCGAGATTGACGAACTTCTCCGAGGTGAACGTCGCTGTGTCGCGGAGGGCGCGCACGATGTCGGCGTGCCGGGTCAGGCTCCAGTAGCCGGCGCCGGACCGCTCGCGGGTCCAGGCCACCGGGTCGGTGCGGCGCAGTTCGTCGAAGGCCCGCCAGGCCTCACCACGCTGGAAGAGATCGAGGTCGTCGAGATCGGTGCTGATCGCTGTGCTCACGGTGCTCTCCCGGGCTCAGAGGTGGTGGACGTACTCCCGCAGTTCCCAGTCGCTGACCCAGGCGCGGTAACGCTCGACCTCGTCGCGTTTGAACGCCGTGAACGAGGACACCAGCCGTTTGCCGAGTTTCCCCTGCAACGCCGCGTCGGCCTCGAAGGCGTCGAGCGCGGCCGACAGCGATGTCGGCAACACGGGCGCCTTGGCCGGGTCGTAGCCGTAGCCGTCGAGAGGCGCCGGTGGCTCGGCCCCGGCCTCGATGCCCAGCTGCATCGCGGCCAGTACTCCGCCGTAGAGCAGGTAGGGATTCGCCGAGCTGTCGGGCAGGCGCAGCTCCACACGGGTCGCGTCGCCACGCTCGGGCGGGATGCGGACCATCGCGCTGCGGTTGTCCAGTCCCCAGTCGATCAGCCAGGGGGCCAGGGTGTCGGGACCGAACCGCTTGTAGGAGTTGACCGTCGGATTGGCCAGCGCGGCGAGCGCCGGTGCGTGCGCGAGCACCCCGGCCAGCGCGTGGCGCAGCACGGCGGAAAGCCCGAACTGGCCGGCCGGATCGACACCGACGTTGCGGCCGTCGGCATCGGTCAGCGAGACGTGCAGATGGAATCCGGACGCGCCCTCGCCGTTGAACGGCTTGGCCATGAACGTTGCCATCCGGCCCGCACGCCGTTCCAGCTCCTTGATCGCGGATTTGAACCGGAAGGCGCGGTCGGCCGAATCCACGGCCGCCGAATGCGCGAGGTTGATCTCGAACTGGCCGGGACAGAACTCGTGGTTCCCCGCGGTCACGCCGATGCCGAGGTCACGCAACTGACGCAGGGTCGCCGTCAGGTGCCCGCCGGGATCACCCTTCGCACCGGTGACGTAGATGTTGCCGGACTCGTCGCCGTAGCGCCGCCAGCCGTCCCCGTCTCGCTCCAGCACGAAGTACTCCAGCTCGGGACCCACCACCGGGTGCAGACCGGTCGCGTGGAACGTCTCGACGATGCCGCGCAGCACGGTGCGGGGCGATTCGTCGCACGGCGCGCCGGAGGGATCGAACACGTTGCCGAGGCAGGACGCGACGCCGTCCTCCCAGGGGACGTCGGCGATCGTGGTGAGGTCCGGGAAGACCTTCACGTCCGGCAGGCCCGCGTCGAGCCCGCCCTCGACGTCGAGCGTCTCACCCCGCGTCGTCGTGTGGTAGACGGCGCGGCAGAACGCGAGGCCGTGCTCCATCACCGCGGGCAGCTGCGCCACGAGCACCTCGCGGGACCGTTCGGTCCCCATCAGGTCGGGATAGCCCACCCGCAGGACGTCGACCCCCCTCGCCGTGAGGTCCTCGACGGTGCGCCGCACGCCATCGCGATCGGGCGGGGTGTCCATGACCAGCCTCCCGGGTTGTCGTTTGGGACCGAACTATAGGCCGGGCCACCGGGGCCGACAAGCCCCTTTGATCAGCTTCTCCGCCCGCCCCGGAGTTGATATCGTTAGCTCCCAAACGTTCGTCTTCCGCTGGTTGGAGGCCGTCTCATGGCGCCGGTACGAGGATTCTTCTACCCCCGCACCCCGACGGGGCGGGCGGCACTGATCCCCCCGCCGCCGTGGCACTACTCCGGCGACCTGCTGACGATCGAATACCGCACCGATCCGGCGAAGGTCGCTGCCCTGCTGCCCGCGCCCCTGCTGCCCGCCGAGGAGGACCCCGGCGCGGTCGCGCTCATCTGGGCGGACTGGCAGTCCTGCTCGGCGGACGGCCACGAGCTGCTCGACCCGGTTTCCGCGCAGTACAAGGAATGTTTCGCGGTGGTGCGCTGCCGGTTCGAGGGCAGGACCTACTCGCGCTGCGTGTACATCTGGGTGGACAAGGATTTCGCGATCGTGCGCGGGATCCACCAGGGTTACCCGAAGAAGCTCGGCTCGATCCACCAGACGCGCCCGCATCCCTACGGTCCCGCGCCGAGGCTTGCGCCCGGTGCCCGCTTCGGCGCCACGCTCGCCGCCGGGGACCGCCGCCTCGCCGAGGCGGTGGTGACGCTGGAGGCGGAGAGCGGGACCGGCGGGTTCGTCAACGGGCACCCGATGGCCCACCACCGCTGGCTGCCCGGCATCGCGAAGGACGCGCCGGACGCCGTCGCCGAGCTGATCGCCTCGGGTGCGGCGGCGTTCGAGGGCGGGCAGGTCTGGCGGGGCAGCGCGGAGCTGCGGCTGTTCCCGTCGCCGGCCGAGGAACTGGCCGAGCTTACGGTCGACGAGCCGATCGGCGCCTACTACCAGCAGATCGGCGTCGTCTGGGACGGCGGATCGGTGCTGGCCCCCCGGGTCTGAGCGTGGGGGGTATTGGGGGGGTTTTAGTCTCTAACGAGCCCCGGCGCAGCTCCCGACAACCGCACACTCATACAGAGAGA